>JANQRO010000479.1 GCA_028284525.1 Myxococcota bacterium
AGGATTCGCGCGAGGAATTCCTCGCGCCATGCGTCGCGCTCGGCGCGTAGCGCCGCGTCGGGCTCGAAGGCTTCGAGGTCTGCGCTGCTACACACGCCCTTCGCTTCGAGCAGACGCAGCGTCGTGTCGAGGCGGTCGCGCAGCACCGAGACCTCGCCCGCCAACGCCATCACGATCGAGAGCAGCTTGTCGCTGGTGGGGTCGTCGAAGAAGTAGGGACGCGCGCCCTTGGCGCGGCGGCGCAGCCGGGGGGTGCCGCTCACGCCGCGCTACTTCCAGGCCCCGAAGGCGAACCACTGGCCCCCGCCGCCGAAGTCGCCGCCCACGAAGTCGCGGGTCTGACGTGCCTCGGCCTCGGCGAAGGCGCTGCGGGCCAGCACCTGGACCACCTGGTCCCGCTGGAAGCCCGCGGTCTCCGCCAGCTCCTCGAGATCCAGGTCGTGGACCGGGCCCCAGAAGGGCTCGTTGTTGTTGTAGGTATCCCAATCGAGGATGAAGGCGTCGAAGGGCTCCATCCCTGCGTACTGCGGCACCTCACCGTGAAGCATCAACCCGCCCGGTCGCAGCAGGCGGTGACACTCCGCCATGATGCGGCGGATCGCCTTGGCCGAGGTCTCGTGGAGCAGGATGTGCGACACGATCAGGTCGAAGGAGCCGTCCTCGAAGTCGAGGGCCTCGGCGTTCTGCTGTGAGAAGTGCACCGGGACGCCGAGCGATTCGGCGCGGGCGTGGGCGTAGCGCAGCATCGGAGCTCCGACCTCGACCGCGTGGATCTCCGCACCGGGGAACACCTCGGCGTAGGGCAAGGTGCTGTGCCCCACCGAACAGCCCAGGTCGAGGATGCGCTGCGGGGCGAAGTCCGGGAACTCGCGTCGGATGTGGTGCGCCAGGCTCGCGCCGATGTCGTCGTTGAAGGGCCCCATACGACCCATCGCGTAGAGGTACACGGCGCGGTCGTAGACGGCACCCGCGGCGACGTCGTCCTCGACGAGTTCGGTGTGGTAGCCACCGGGCTGGCAGTGGATGTCGACGGCGGTGTGGTAGGCCGGGATCTCGAGGTCGGGGTCGAGACGCAGCGAGCCGTGTTTCGACTCGGTGCCGCGCACCGTCTCGACCAGCGCCGGGAGCTGGCGCTCGACCGATGCGCCCACGGACTCCCACATCATCTCCTGGCTGGTGCGCAGGAGCTCGCTCCAGAACTGGTAGTAGGGGTCGCGCTGCATGACGCCCCGCACCTCGTGGCGATCCTTCGGCGCGCGCCCGTGCTCCTTCTCGAAGACGGGGCGCACCCGCTTCTCGTAGATCGCCTTGTTGCCCGGCGCGATCTGCGTGGCCACGTGGAGCTTGAAGCTCTTCACGAACTCCTGCCGCGCGAACTCGTCGTGGGTCGTCTCGGGCAGGGCGTCGTGGGCGAACTCCTCGCTCAGGTCGAGGGTCGGCGTGATCTCTGCGGTAGCCATGGGGTCCTCCCGGGCGCGTGCCCGTTGGATGAATCGATCAGGCGCGACGAGCGCCAAAACGCGGCTCGGCCGGCGCGGGGAGCCCGGTCTCGTCCTGGCACCGCGCCTTCAGCTCCGAAATGGTGCCGCCAAAATCGAAGACCTGCAGGTCCTCGCGCTTCTTGGCGATTTCGGCCCGCAGCCGCTGGGTGGCGTCCTGGTCGACTACGGCCTCGTCGCTCACGACGACACCGTAGCGGGCGGCGCCGCGGGGCGTCACCAGGCCCCGGGCCACGTCCTGGGCCACCAGCGCGGGGTCGCGCTGGAGCGGGTCGCCCCAGCCGCCGCCGCCCCAGGTTTCGAAGAAGAGGCGGTCGCCCTCGGCCACCGGCACGTGGTCGCACTTGGAGGGCAGGATCTCCTGGGAGCCGTCCACCCGGTGCATCACCTTGCGGCTGCGGCCGCCGGGGTGGCCACCGTTCACACCCCAGGGGTAGGTGAGCCACCGGTCGTCGTGGATCGACACCTCTCCCGGCTCGAGGAAGTGGTAGACGATGCGGATCCCGTTGCCGCCGCGGTGGAGCCCCGGCCCCCCGCTGTCGGCGATGGTCTCGTAGGCGTCGATGCGCAGCGGGAAGTAGCTCTCGAGGAACTCGTTGGGGACGTTGGTGAAGCTCGGCCACAGCGAGTGCCCGTCGGGCCCGTCGCCCACCGGGCGGCCGGGAATCCCTCCAAACCCGATCTGGTAGAGCTGGTACCACTGCCCGGTGCGGTCGTTGCCCGAGTACATGAAATGGGGGCTGTCGGAGAAACCGGCCGCACACAGGAAGTCGGGGCTTCCCTGGCCCAGGAGCCCGCTGATCACGTCGAAGATCCGGCCCAGGGCGTGGGTGCGGCAGGAGAGCGCCGCGGGCGCGTCGGGCTTCAGCAACGAGCCCTGGGGGATGCGCACCTCCATCAGGTCGTAGAAGCCGTCGTTGAACATGATCTGCGGGTCGAAGACCATGATCATGAAGACCCCGCAGAACATCTTGAACATCTCTTCGTTCAAGTAGAAGTTGATCGAGCCTTCGGACTGCGGGTCGGTGCCCTCGAAGTCGAAGATCACCCGGTCGCCTTCGCGCCACATCTTGCAGGCGATCTTGTAGGGACCGGCGCCGATGCCGTCGTCGCAGATGTAGTCCTCGAAGGACTGGGGCGTCTCGGGGATCGTGTCGCGGATCAGCTGCTTCATCGCGCGGTGGTTGCGCTCGAGGAGCTCGCCGAGTGCCGAGTGAAAGACGTCGTCGCCAAAGCGCTCGGCCAGCTCGCCCACACGGCGCCCCGCGGTGCGGCAGGCGGCGACGATGGCGTTCAGGTCGCTCTGATTCCAGTGCGGCAGCCGGCAGTTGCGGAAGATGAGCCTCAGCATCTCCGTCTGGATCTCGCCCTTCTTCACGATCTTCACGGGCGGGATGATGATCCCCTCCTCGTAGATCTGACGGGCGTCGGTGGGCAGGCTCCCCGGCACCTTGCCGCCGATGTCGGTCATGTGGCCGAACATCGCCGCCCAGGCCAGCACCCGACCCTCGCGAAAGATCGGCATCAACACCAGCCAGTCGTTGGCGTGGCTGATCGCGCCGGCGCAGCTGTAGGGATCACTCGTCAGAAAGACGTCGCCCTCCTCGATGTCGCCGTCGTAGCCACGCTGGAAGCCGTGGATGAAGGAGCCGAACTGGCCCACGACCATCTTGCCGTCGCGGTTGGCGATCATCGGGAACTCGTCGTGTTGCTCGCGGATGCCCGGAGACATGGCGGTGCGGAAGAGCACCGCGTCCATCTCGAAGCGCGCGTTGCGCAGCGCGTTCTCGATGATGTCGAGGTTGATCGGGTCGACCGCGACCGTGTTCAAGGGTGTCGTGTTGGACTCGACGAGGCGGGCGGGCATCGCTCAGCTCTCCGGTTCGAGGATCAGGTTGGCGCGCTCGTCGACCCGGGCGCGGTGCTCCGGAAGGATCAGGGTGGTCGAGTCCATCTCGATCACGATCGCGGGGCCGGCGAGGACGTCGCCGGGCTGCAAGCGCCCACGCTCGTAGACCTGGGCCTCGTGGTGCGCTCCCTCGGCGTAGATCGTCTGGCTCGCGAGGATCGCGCGAGAGGGATCGCCATCCCCCGCGCTCGCGGCGGGTGCGCGCAACCCGGTCTCGGGGCCGAGCGCCACGGCCCGCAGGTTCACCAGCTCCTTCTCCTCCTCGAGGGAGAAGCTGAAGAGCTGCTCGTGGGTCGCGTCGAAGCGGGTGCCGATCGCATCGAGACCCTCGACCTCGAGATCGGCGAGGGCAAAATCGACGGGGAGGGTGAGCCCCTGTCCGTGGTAGCGCACGTCCACCTGATAGCGGGTGTCGACGTCGCCGCCCGCCGCGGCGAGGGGAGCGCGGGCGCGTTCGGCGAGCTCGCCGAGCATGCCACCCAGCTCCTCGACCGTGGTCGCCGAGAAGGCGCGGATCAAGCTGCGCGAGGCCTCGTTGCGTCGCCGTGTCGTGGCGTCGCCGTAGGCGCAGAGCACGCCGGGCCCCGGCGGCACGATGACCGGCCAGGCGTGGATCAGCTTGGCGAGGGCGTTGGCATGGAGCGGCCCCGCGCCGCCAAAGGCCACCAGCGCGAAATCCCGCGGGTCGAAGCCCTGCTCCACCGACACCAGCCGCAGCGCCCCGCACATGTTCTCGTTCACGATGTCGATCACCCCAGCGGCGGCCTGGAGCGGTGTGAGCCCGCGCGCCTCGGCGATCTTCTGGAGCGAGCGCTCGGCGCGTGCGCGGTCGAGGGCCATGTCGCCCCCGAGCAACGCCTGGTCCGGCAGGTAGCCCAGCACGACGTTGGCGTCGGTCACGGTGGGCTCGCTGCCGCCACGGCCGTAGGCCGCGGGGCCCGGGGTCGCGCCAGCGCTCTGGGGACCGACCCGGAGCGCCCCGGTGAGCTCGGGGACGTGGGCGATCGAGCCGCCCCCGGCGCCGACCGTTCGCACGTCGACCGACGGGGCGCGCACCGTGAGGTCGCCGACGGTGGTCTCGCGGCGCAGCTGGGCCTGGGCGTCGCGCACCAGACACACGTCGGTCGAGGTGCCGCCCATATCGAAGGTGAGGAGGTTCTCGTAGCCCGCCTGCGAGGCGGCCCAGATCGCGCCGGACACGCCGCCGGCCGGGCCGCTCATCAACAGGTTCACCGGGGTGCGCGCCGCGACCTCGGCGCTCGCCAGGCCCCCGTCGGAGCGCAGGATCTGCAGGCTGGGCTCGTGTCCGGCGCGCGCGGCCCCGGCGAGCTCGCGCTCGAGGTTCTGCACATAGCGCTCGACCACGGGCCGCACGTAGGAGTTGGCGACGGTCGTGATGGTGCGCTCGTACTCCTGCATCTCGGGGATCACCTCGGAGGAGATCGAGACGGGAACCTCCGGGGCGACCTCCTGCGCGAGCTCGCGCACCCGGCGCTCGTGGATGTCGTTGGCGAAGGCGTTCACCAGCGACACCGTGAGCGCCTCGATCCCCTCCGCCGCCAGCTTCTCGAGCTTGGGGCGCAGCGCCGTCTCGTCGAGGGCGTCGACGACGGCTCCGTCGGCGGCCACGCGCTCGTCGGCCTCCACGGTGAGCTCGAGGGGCGCGAGGGGTGCGCTCTTCTCGTAGATCACCCAGCCCCCCAGACCGCCCGGCACGAAGGAGCGGGCGATCTGCAGGACCTGGCGATAGCCCCGGGTCGTGACGAGACCCACCCGCGCGCCACCGCGGGTCAGCACCGCGTTGGTGGCGACGGTGGTGCCGTGCATCACCTCGCGGATCTCGCCCGGGTCCACGCCGGCGACCTCACAGGCGCGGGCGATCCCGTGGAGCACCGCGATCGAGGGATCCTCCGGAGTCGAGGGCACCTTGGCGGTCGCGCTGCGGTCCGCCTGCTCATCGAAGAGCAGCACATCGGTGAAGGTGCCGCCCACGTCCACGCCGACTCGAATTGCCATATCCCCTTCCCACCTTCGACCCGATCCACCGCTCCCGGGCCGCGGGGAGGATAGGCCGATCCCGCGACGCTGACCCCCGGCCAGCGAGCGAAAGGGAGGGCCCGACGCAGTCGCCGCCCTAGAGGAAGACGTCCCCGCCGTTGGGGGAGACGCACTGTCCGGTGAGGTGTCTCGCCTCCTCGGAGGCCAGGAACACGTAGGTCGGGACGATGTCCTCGACCTCGGCGAGACGGCCCTTGGGAATCGACTGGCGGATCGCCTCGATCATCTCGTCGGGCACCCCGTCGAGAATCGGGGTGCGGGTCGCCCCCGGCGCCACGCAGTTGGCCGTGACGTTCCGCTCGCCGATCTCGAGAGCCAGCGAGCGGGTGAGCGAGAGGATGGCTCCCTTGGCAGCGGTGTAGTGGGTGAGTCCCGGAGCCCCCTTGTAGGCGAGCTGGGAGGCGGTGCTCACGATCCTGCCGTAGTCGCGTTCGTACATCCCGGGGAGCGCCGCCCGGGTGCAGAGGAACACCCCGCGCAGGTGGACGGCGATGAGCTCGTCCCACTGCTCCACCTGCATCTCGTGGAGCGGCGCCACGTTGGCGATCCCGGCGTTGTTCACCAGCACGTCGAGACGGCCGAGCTCGCGCTCCACCCGACCCACCATCGCCGCGACCTCGTCTTCGCGGGAGACGTCGGCGCGGATCACCAGGGGATCGCGGCCCGTGCTCGCGATCACCTGGGCCACCTCCTCGGCCGCTCGGCGCTGCCCCTCGCTCGGGTAGTTGATCACCACCCGCGCCCCGGCGGCGCCCAGCGCCGCAGCGACCCCCGCGCCGATCCCGCTGCTCGAGCCCGTGACCAGAGCCGTCCGACCGTCGAAGCTGAACATGGGGTCCTCCTCTCTAGACGACGCCCGCGTCCCGGAGCGCCGCCACCGCGGCGGCGGAGTAGCCCAGCGCGGCGAGCACCTCGTCGCTGTCGGCGCCGAGCGCGGGCGGGGGACGTCGCAACACCGCCGGCGCGGTGGGGATCCGCATCGCCGAGGCGACCATCGGGATCGCGTCGGCACCGTCGCCGATCTCGACCCGCAGGGCACGAGCCTGCGCCCGAGGGTCGGCGAACACCTCGTCGACCGCGTGGATCGGCGCGCAGGGGATGCCGGCGGCGACGAGGACCTCGAGCCAGTGCGAAGCGGTCTTCGCGCGGAACTCCTCCTGGAGGAGGGGGACCAAGGTCTCGCGGTTCTCGACACGCTGGGGGTTGCCCGCGAAGCGGGGGTCGGCGGCCAGATCCTCGCGACCGAGAAGCGCGCAGAGCTTCTGCCACAAGCTCTCGCTCCCGACCCCGATCGCAAAGGAACCCTCGCTTCCTTCGAAGGCCTGGTAGGGGACGATGTTGGGGTGGGCGTTCCCGTACGCGGCCGGGCGCTCCCCCGAGACCAGGAAGTTGCTCGCGACGTTGGCCAGCGCGGCGACCTGGGCGTCGAAGAGCGCCATGTCGATCCGCTGGGCGCGACGCGGTCGTGCCGCGAGGGCCGCGTTGATCGCCCCCACCGCGAAGAGCCCGGTCATGAGATCGGTGATCGCGACACCCACCTTGTGCGGGGCGTCGGCGCTCGGCCCGGTGATGCTCATCAGACCGCCGCGCGCTTGGATCATGAAGTCGTAGCCCGCCTCGTCGCTGTACTCGTGCCCGTAGCCGTAGCCGGTGATGGTGCAGTAGACGAGGTCGGGGCGAAGCGCGCGCAGCGCGTCCCAGCCGAGCCCCCAGCTCTCGAGGGTGCCGGCCCGGAAGTTCTCGATCAGGACGTCGGAGCGCGCGATCAACTCGCGGAGGACACGTCGCCCGGTCTCCTGCTTGAGGTCGAGGGTGAGGCTCCGCTTGTTGCGGTTGGCGCACAGGAAGTAGGCCGAGAGCCCCGACGCGGTGAAGGGCGGTCCCCAGTGCCTTGTGTCGTCCCCGCGGCCCGGAGCCTCCACCTTCACGACGTCGGCACCCAGATCGCCGAGGGTCATCGCGCAGAAGGGGCCGGCCAGGATGCGACTCAGGTCGAGCACCCGGACGCCGTCGAGGAGCGCCGTCACGTCGCCGACTCGAAGGGTCGGCTCACGTCGTCGCGGCCTCCCCCATGGAAGCGCGCAACGACGCGGTGGCCGCCCGGTCGACCGCCAGGTCGCCCGCCTCGACGCTGCCGGTGAGCACCACGCCGTAGACCTCGCGGGCCCGTTCCGCCGTCTCCCAGCGCTCCTGGACGTCGCGGCGGACCCGCTCGGGGTCGCGCTCGGTCGGCGCGCCGTACCCGCCGCCCCCGGTGTCGACGCCCCGGATCCACTCGCCGGGCTCGAGGACGCACTCCACCACGCCCGGGAGCTTGGTCTCGTTGCCGTCGCGGTCGATCTTGTAGGTCGCCGCCGCAGGGCCGGGGTGCCCGCCGCGCACCCCCTGCGGCGGGTTCACCTGTCCGTCGCAGGAGACGACGACGGTCATCGGGTCGTGACGGGGCCCGTACACCACCTCACCACCGGGCGCGCCGCGGAAGCGACCGGCGCCACCGCCGCCTTCGATCACCCGCAACGAGCGAAAGAGCATCGGGTACTTCGACTCGTCGACCTCGACGCTCCCGCGGTACATGAGCCCCGCGGCGACCGGCAGACCGTAGTTGAGCCACCCGTCGGTCGTGGGCGTTGCCGGCCCGCCGTTCACCAGCACCCACTCCTGGTTGATGTAGGGGGCGTCGCCAAAGCGCCGGTCCTTGCCGGAGATGACACCGCCACCCGCCCCCATGCCGAGACCGCCCTCGGCGAGACCGCTGCCGTCGCCGATCTTGGCAAAGGCCGCTTGGGTCGCGTTCACGATGCGATCGGCGATGTTGGTCGTCGCCATCGAGCAGCTGTGGGGGAACTCGGGGACGCCGGTGACACAACCCTCGCGGAGCTTCACGTCCACCCGCGAGAAGCTCCCCGCGTTGTGGGGGATGTCGTGCTCGAGACAGTTGAAGACACCAGCCATCGCGTTGCTCGTCGCGCAGGCCACCGACTGGTTGAGACCGAAGTCGAGGTTGTCGTCGTTGTGGGTGAGGTCGACCTCGATGCGCCCGGCGTCGGGGTCGACGTCGACGTCGACCCGGATCTCCATCCCGTCGGGGAGGAGCGGCGGGAACTGGTCGTAGTGACCGCTATTGCTGAGCTTGCCCTTGGGGAGCTTGCGGATCGCCTCCACCATGCGTCGCTCGGAGTAGGCGAACCACTCCTCGATGAACTCGCGGATCGTCTCGACGCCGTAGCGCTCGACCAGCTCTTTCAGCCGTCGCTCGCCGATCCGCGCGCTCCCCACCTCGGCCAGGTAGTCGCCGTACCATTGTTCGGGTGCGCGAATCCGGCGTCGGCACATCCGGATGATGTCGTCGACGTCCCGGTAGTCGCGCTGGATCTTCACACACGGGAAGATCAGCGAGCCCTCTTCGTACACGTCCTTGGCGTGCGCGTGATAGGTGCTCGGGATCGAGTTCCCACAGTCGGCCTGGTGGCCCTTGGCGCAGGTGGTGAAGAGGTGCTCGCCCTCGTAGAACACCGGAACCATGATCATGTGGTCGGCGGGATGGGTGTTCCCCAGATAGGGGTCGTTGTGGATGAACGCGTCGCCTTCGACGAGGTCGGGGTGGAGGTCGCACATCGACTGCGTCTGCAGACTGCTGCCAAAGATGTGGACCGGGAGCCCCTCCCCAGGGCACAGCAGCCGGTTGTCCGCCGTCACGATCGAGCACGAGAAGTCCCGGACCACGGCGAGCACGGCGGAGCGCGCGGTGCGCAGCAAGGTGTTCGCCATTTCGCGGACGATCGCGTTGAGGCGGTTGGCGAGCACCGCCATCTGGATCGGGTCGAGCTTCGCGGATGCGCTCACGACGTCTCCTCTTCGGGCGGCGACAACAGGTAGCGACCCCCGGAGCTCACGCGGGCGCGGGCTCCGGGGTGCACGACGAGGGTGGTCGTCTCTTCTTCGACGATCGCCGGACCCTCGATCTCGGTACCGGGCGCGAGTTCGCCGCCGAGGTAGACCGGGGTCGTCAGCGCCGTCGCCCCGAAGTAGGCGTCGCGCTCTCGCGCCGGCCGCGCCGTGCCCGACGCGCGGGTCTCGCTCCCGAGGGAGGGCGGTGCCACCCGGGCGCGGAGACGGCCACGCCAATTGAGACACTCCACGGCCTGTCCCGGGTCGTGTACGGCAAAGACGCGTTGGTGGATGGCGTGGAAGGCCTCGACCAGGGCGTCGACGTCGGCGGGCGAGCGGAAGCGCGGGCGCGGCAACGGGACCTCGAGCTCCCAGACCTGAAAACGGTAGCGGGCCTCGACGTAGAAGCGGATCTCGACGTCGCGGAAGCCGCGCTCGGCGAGGGTCGCGCCGAACCCCGAGAGCTGGGCCTCGATGTCGTCGAGGGCTTCGTTGATCGCGTCGAAGGGAAAGTCCGAGGAGACCGCCAGCCGGCTCATCCCGGCTTCGGAGACGATGTCCGAGAACTGCATGCCCGCGGCGCTGAGCGCGCCGGCGGTGCGCGGCACCAGGACCTGGGCACAGCCGAGCTCGGCCGCGATCGGCACGATCCCGAGCCCTCCGGCGCCCCCGCCGGCGACGATGGCGGAGTCGCTCGGGTCGATGCCCTCGTTGATGGTGAGCTCTTTGATCGCCTGGATCATGTTCTCGTTGGCGACGGCCATGATCGCGTAGGCACTGCGATCGAGGGGCTGGCGCAGGGTGTCGGCGAGCCCGGAGATCGCGCGCTCGGCGGCGGGGCGGTCGAGGCGCATCCGACCACCGAGGAAGTGGTCGGGGTCGATGTAGCCCAGCACCACCGCTGCGTCGGTGACGGTGGGCGCGGTGCCGCCCCCCCCGTAGCAGGCCGGCCCGGGGTCGGAGCCCGCCGACTGGGGCCCCACCCGGAGCAGCCCCCCCGAGTCGACCCAGGCGATCGCGCCGCCGCCGGCGCCGATGCTGTGCACCGCCACCGACGCCATCCCGAGGTTGTGGCCCACCCACTGTGGGCCGAGCCAGGTGTCCCGGGTGAATTCGATTGCGCCGTCGCGGACCAGGCTCACGTCGAAGGTCGTGCCTCCGGCGTCGCACACGATGAGGTCGCGCGGAAGCCCTTCGGCCTCGACGTAGGCGAGCCCCGCCACCGGCGCCATCGCCGGCCCCGACTTCACCAGAAAGATCGGACGCTCGACGATGTCCTGCAGGTGCATCACGCCGCCAAACGAGGTGCTCACCAGGATGTCGCCGGCGTAGCCGGCCTTGCGCAGGTCGTCCTGGAGCGCGCTCAGATAGCTCTGCATCAGCGGCTTGAGCGACGCGTCGATCGCGGCCGACGACGCGCGTCGGTACTCCCGAAGGATCGGGTTCAGCTGATGCGACAGCGTGTAGGGAAGCCCCGGGACCTCTTCGTCGAGGAGCTCGCCGACGCGCAGCTCGTGGGCGGGATTCGCCACCGACCAGAGCAGACACACCGCCGCGGCCTCGAAGCCGCCCTCGCGCACGCGTCGCAAGGTGGCGCGCAACGCGTCTTCCTCGAGCGCGCGCTCGACCCCGCCCTCGGCGTTGATGCGCTCGGGCACCTCGAAGGTGTCGCTGCGCGGAATGTAGGGGTCGGGGTACTCGACCTGGAGCTGGTGCGGGTTGGCCTTGCCGCCCTCTTTGAGCAGCAGCACGTCGGGAAAGCCTTCGGTGCTGAGGAACGCGGTGCGCGCCACCTTTCCCTCGACGATCCCGTTGGTGGCTCGCGTCGTGCCGTAGAGGAAGAGGTCGGTGTCCGCCAGGAGCGCCTCGACGTCGGTCCCGAGCTCGCCCGCCGCGACCGCGAGCCCCGCCTCGATCGACGCGAAGGCGCGCTCGCGATCGGTGAGCGCTTTGCCGACCGTGAAGGCCCCGGAGTCGTCTGCCACGACGACGTCGGTGAAGGTGCCCCCCGTATCGACCGAGATGCGGTAGCTCACCCGCCCTGCTCCCCGTGGCGTCTGCCCGTCCAGCCGGCGTTGGGGGTCCCCCCCGGATCCGTCGAGATGTGATCGTTCACAGGTCGTGGTCTCCTGGGCACCCGGGTCGCTATTCGGGGCGCTCGGGAATCGCGTCGGTCTGGCGCCCACGGAACTCGCCCAGGGCCTCGCGCACCGCCCGGTCGCGCCCGGCGAGGATCGCCGCGGCGAAGAGACCCGCGTTCTTGGCGCCGGCCTCGCCGACTGCAAAGGCCGCCACCGGAACGCCACCCGGCATCTGCACCGTAGAGAGCAACGCGTCGAGACCCCCCATCACGCCGCCCGCCATCGGCACCCCGAGCACCGGAAGCATCGTGTGGGCTGCGGTGACGCCGGCCAGGTGCGCGGCCATCCCCGCCGCGGCAATGATCACCTCGCAGCCCTCCGCTTCGGCATTCGCCACGAACCGTTGATGACGCGCCGGGGTCCGATGTGCCGAGATCACCAGGGACTCGTTCTCGATGCCGAGCTCGTCGAGCACCGAAGCCGCCGCCTTCATGGTCTCGCCGTCCGACGCGCTTCCCATGATGATGGTGACCCGTGCGGCCATCGACTCCTCCTCGTCGGCTGGAAGCTGCATACTCTACGCCATGCCTCCGGCTCCTTCGATCCGACCGGGCACCGCGCTCTGCGGCGTCATCTTGCACCCCGCCGCCCACACCCGCTCCCCCGCGATGCACAACGCCGCTTTCGCGGCGCTCGGTCTCGACGCTGTCTATCTCGCCTTCGACGTCGTCCCCGACCGGCTCGCCGCAGCCCTCGACGGTGCGCGGGCCCTGGGCATCCGCCAGCTCGCGGTCTCGCTGCCGCACAAGGAGCGCATCCTGCCGCTCCTCGACGAGGTCGACGACGTCGCCCGAAGAATCGGAGCCGTCAACACCGTGACCCTGCGCGACGGGGCTCTCGTGGGCTCCAACACCGATTGGCTGGGCGCGGTCCGGGCGCTCGAGCGCGAGACGAGCCCGGCGGCGAAGCGGGCCGTGGTGCTCGGAGCGGGGGGCGCTGCCCGCGCCGTCGTCTACGGTCTGGTCGAGGCGGGGGCCCATGTCTGTGTGCTCAACCGCAGCCCCGACAAGGCCGCGACCCTTGCCGCCGAGCTCGGCGCGGGCGCGAGCGGACCCCTCGACGCCCTCGCCGACCACCGCTTCGACCTGCTCGTCCAGACCACCCGGGTCGGGCTCGGCAGCGACGAGTCTCCGGTGGACGCGGCGACGATCCCGGCCGGCTGTGTGGTGCTCGACGCCGTGTACGAGCCGGCCGAGACCCGGCTCTTGCGCGAGGCCCGGGCCCGCGGCGCGCGCTGTGTAGGCGGGAAGTGGATGCTCGTCTACCAGGCGGCGGAGCAGCTGCGTCTCTGGTCGGGGAAGCAGGCCCCCGTCGACGTGATGGCCCAGGCCTTCGACGAGGCGTCGTGAGGGCCGGGGCTTCGAGGAAGCCCTAGCCGTCCCCGGGATCGGGGGGCAGCAGCGCCGCGACCGACCCCCGGCCCGCGGCGGGGTAGGTCATGAACTCGAGGAGGTTGCCGTCGGGGTCGCGGGTGTAGACGCTCGTGCCCAGGCGTCTGCCCGCGTCCGCGCCGCCCGGCTGGTCGAAGGGCCCGAACGCGATCTCCCCCCCGGCGTCGCGGATCAAGGATTCGGCTTCCTCGATCGTCCCTTCGAAGACGAAGCACAGGTCGCCACAGCCCGGTTGTGCGGTCGGGCCCCGGGCCGCGAAGCCCTCGTGCTGCCACAGCTTCGGGTCGTGGAAGTTGAGCTTCGCGTGGGGGCCCACCTGGACCGCAAAGGCGGGGGTCTTCCCCGCCCGCCACTGCTCCTCGTAGAGGATGGGCATCCCGAGCCGCTTGTAGAACGCGATCAGCGCCTCGGGGTCACCGGCGGGGAGCGCCGTGTGGTCGTAGCCGAGGATCGCCATGTGCCGGCTCCGGGTTCCCGAGCTCCGGGGCCCTGGGAGCCTCCCCGGAGACGTCGGGAGCCATCTCGATGGACTGCGCGAAGTCTACCCGTTCGCCGCGCGCCCGGCGGCACCGCCGTCGCGCTTGCCTAGTTGAGACCCCACTTCGTCTTGTTCTCGGCGATCTGGTCGGGGGTCGGCTTGTCCTTCTCGTCGGTCTCGGGGACGGCGAAGTTGTCTTTGGCCGACGACACCTGGGCGTTCAGCCCGACATCTTCCTGGAAGACGTCGGGGACCTGCTCGTCCTCGTAGATGGCCTCCCACGGGCACTCCGGCTCGCACACGCCGCAGTTGATGCACTCTTCGGGGTCGATGGCGAGCTGGTTGGGGAATTCGCCACCCTGGCTCTGATAGATACAGTCGACGGGGCACACTTCGACGCAGCTCATGTCGACGCAGTCGCGGCAAAGCCTCGTGATTACCCAAGCCATGTCTTGCTCTCCAGATGTCGCCGCGGCGGCGGGTTACTTCAGTTTGGTCTCTTTGTAGACCACGTGCTTGCGCACGACGGGATCGTACTTCTTCATCTCGAGTTTGTTTGGGGAGTTCTGCCGGTTCTTCACCGTCGTGTAGAAGTGCCCCGTCCCCGCACTCGACTCGAGCTTGATGTTCTCGCGCTTGCCCTTCTTCGCCATGATCGGTCTCCGCTACTCCTGCGCGTCCGGCACCGGATCGCCGCTCTTGGCGAACACCCGCACCCGACGTCCGTCGCGCTCTTCGAGCCGCACCCGTGTCGGTTGACCCGTCCCGGGATCGACGAGCATCACGTTGGAGGCGTTCACGTAGCCCTCTTGCTCGAGGATGCCGCCGCCCGCCATCTGCTTGCGCCCGGGCTTCATGTGTCGCTTCTGCATCCGCACCTTCTCGACCCGCACGCGCCCGCGCTCGCGGTCCACCGCCATCACGCGACCCTGTTTGCCGCGGTCGGCGCCGGCGATGACCTGGACCAGGTCGCCCTTTCGAATCCGAGTCGCCATGTGCTCTCCTGGAAAGCCCCGCGGCAGGAGCCCGCCGTCGGGGGGGATACCGTTGCCTGCCGGGGTCTCCCCGTCAACCCCCTCGCGTCGCAAGCGACCGCCGCGTCAGCGCTTTCGACGCAGAGGGAGGGCCGGGCGCGGAGTGATAGGCTGGCGGACGATGGGCTGGACGCGACGTCTCCGCAACCTGGCGATCCTCTTGGGCTGCGTCGCCCTCGCGGGAGTCGGCGCCTGCCACCTGCTCCCCGAGCGATTCGCGGTGAATGGCCCCATGGCCCAGATCCTCTGGGGCCGGCAGATCGCGGCCCCCGACGACGCCGAGCTCGGCGAGCTCCTCCGGGTCGCCGAAGGGTTCACCGTCGAGCTCTTCGTGCGGGACCTGCCGTCCCCACGGATGTTGCGATTCACGGAGGGGGGGGACCTGCTCGCGAGCCTTCCCTGGGAGGGGGAGGTCGCGCTGCTGCGCCTGGGCGACGGCTCTCGGGACACCCTGCTCGAGGGACTGCGGCGCCCCCACGGCATCGATGTCCACGACGGCTGGCTCTATGTGGCGGAGACCGACGGCGTGGGCCGCGTCCGGTTCGACTCCGACACCGGCACCGTCTCGGGCGCCTACGAGCGGGTCGTCGAAGGACTCCCCGGTGGGGGCAACCACTGGTCGCGGACCCTCCGCTTCGGACCCGACGGGTGGATGTACGTCTCGGTGGGCTCGAGCTGCAACGTCTGCGAAGAGGCCAATCCGAAGCGAGCCGCCCTGCTGCGCTACCGACCCGACGGAAGCGGCGAGGAGATCTACGCCACCGGCTTGCGCAACACGGTCGGCTTCGATTGGCGACCGGCCGACGGGGCCCTCTATGGCACGGATAATGGACGCGACCTCCTGGGTGACGGCTTTCCCCCCTGCGAGCTCAACCGCATCGAGGCGGGCGGGTTCTACGGATGGCCCTACGCCAACGGGAATCGGGTTCCGGACCCCGACTACGGCGCCGGCCAACGCCGTCGGATCGAGTCGAGCGCCGCGCCGGTGTTCGATTTTCCACCCCACAACGCCCCCTTGGGGATCACCTTTCTCGGGGACGGGGCGCCTGCGGGTCTGCGCGGGGCGGCGTTGGTCGCTCTTCACGGATCCTGGAACCGCAGCCGCAAGGACGGCTACAAGGTCGTCTCTCTCCACTGGAGAACGGACGGGACGATCGAATCTCGCGACTTCCTCGCGGGGTTCGAGCGCGACGAGCGGGTGATTGGCCGCCCGGTCGACGCGGCACTGGGGCCCGACGGGGCGATCTACATCTCCGACGACTACGCCAGCGCCATCTACCGGGTCCGACCCTCCTCGTAAGGGAGGCTATCCTCCCGGGTCCCGGGAGGTCTCCTTGGTTCCCACTGGCGTTGTTGTGGGTCGCGGCGCTCGGCTGGCGGCGGCCCCGCTCACCCTCTGTGTCTTGCTCCTCGGGCCGGCGCTGGAGCTCCGGGCGGAGTCGAGCCTGCTCCTTCCGCTGCCCCAGACGATGGGCTCGGTCGAAGTCGACACCTACGACGAAGCGGGTGAGGTGCGGGTGGGTCCGGGCTTCATCCAGTTCCAGACCCTCGAGGACGACACGATCGAGTTCGTGGGCTCGAGCGGAATCGACGGCGCCGAGAACACGACCATCAAGGCGCTCTTCGCGCGCACGCCGGACGGCACCCGTCTACGTCCTCTCTTCCAGGAGTCGCGGTCCTTCGACGCCAGCGGCGCGCCCCTGGGCGTGATGACGGTCGACCACCGCGAGGGCGTCGGCACCTGTCATCCGACGGGGGGCGAGCGGCGCAGCGTCGAGCTCCCCGAGGTCGATCGCGTGGCAAATGTGATCCTCGCCCAGGCGCTGGTTCCCCTGGCGGCAACCGGCGAGGGCGAGGCGCCCTTCCAGATCCTGATCTGCCGGCCCACGGTGCGGGTCGTGAGCGCCGTCGCGCGGGTCGAAGAGAGCGCCGACTGGAACCAGAGCCAGTTGGTCGAGATCCGCACCGGCGCCGATCTCGGCCCCGTGCTCAACAGGCTACTCGGGCCGTGGTTGCCGAGCGTCTCGCTGTGGTTCGACGCTCGTCAACCCGCGTGGCTTGGACACCGGGTGCCGCTCTTCGCCAAAGGTCCGACGGTCACTGTGCTGCGCGCGGACGTCGCCGCGAGCGTGGCGCGGGCGACCCGGCCCTGAAGCCGCCACGGG
>JANQRO010000495.1 GCA_028284525.1 Myxococcota bacterium
AGGCGGCCTCGACGGTGGCGAGGTCGCAGCCGACGATCGCCGCCATCGCCCCTTCGCCTTCGGGCACCGCCTCCTGCATGTACTGGCCGCGGGACCGGACCAGCCGCAGGGCGTCGGCGAGCTCCACCGCCCCCGCCGCCACCAGGGCGCTGTACTCGCCGAGACTGTGCCCGGCCACATAGGCGACCCGGTCCAGCGCTGCGCCGCTCTCCTCGAGGCTGCGGAGCAGCGCGATGCTCGTCGCGAGGATGGCCGGCTGCTGGACCTCGGTCGGCACCAGGGCCTCTTCCGGGCCCTCGAAACAGCGTTCGCTCAACGGGTAGCCGAGTGCCTCGTCGGCGGTCTCGAAGACCGCTCGCGCCGCGGCGAATCGTTCGGCGGCGTCGCGGGCCATTCCCACGCTCTGGGATCCCTGGCCCGGAAAGAGCAGCGCGAGCAAGACGCGCTAGGCCTCGTCGTCGGGCTGGATGCGGGTCTCGCCGGCGTAGAAACCGCACTCCTGACACACGCGATGGGGGGCACGCGTGGCTCCACACTGGGGGCAGTTGGCCCGGGCCGGCAACGCGAGGGAGTCGTGGGCGCGACGCCGATTCTTGCGCGTCTTCGAGGTGCGACGCTTGGGTACCGCCATCTGGCTACTCCTTGAGGGTTTCGAGCACCGCGAACGGAGAGGCGTCCCGGGGCGCTGCACAATCGCAGGTCTCGCGGTTCCGATCCACCCCGCACTGCGGGCACAGCCCCCGGCACTCCTCCCGACACAGGGGCTGGACGGGGATGGCCAGGGCCACCACTTCCAGGAAGAGCGGAGTGAGGTCGATCTCGTGGCCCTGGAACCAACCCATCTCGAGCTCGTCCCCCAGGCAGAATCCATTCTCCGCCAGACTCCGGGCGGCCTCGGGATCTGCCGGGATGCGCTTTCCCGACGGCTCCAGCAGCAGCCGGAACGGCTCGAGGAGCGCGTGACGATAGCGCGCGAGACACCGGCTGCACTCGAGCCCGAGGGCGCCCTCGAGCCGCCCCTCCAGGAGTAGATCCTGCCCGACCCGGTAGGCCCGGAGCGTCGCGCCCGGCACGCGTCCGCCCTCCGCGGCGAGTTCCGGGATCGCCTGGGCCGCGCCGCGCTTCCAGTCGTCGTCCCCCGCGAAGGGGAACGATTGCGGAGTGTCCTTGATCGAATCGATCCGCAGCTTCATGGCGGGACCCCCGGCCTTGAGTTAACACTCCACGCGATTCCCCGGTCGTCTAACGGCAGGACAACGGGTTCTGGCCCCGTCAATAGAGGTTCGAATCCTCTCCGGGGATCCAACGCTACCGCAGCCCTCCCGCGCTCCCGTTCAGCCCGCGCGCTGCGCCGCGACGATCCACGCCGCCGCCGGCGCCACCAGCCCCGACCCGTCGGCGCGGTCGAAGCGGCTGAGCTCGTCTCGCACCGAGCGACGCACCGCCTCGAGGAGGTCGACGCTCGGCTGCTGCTCTCGCACCATGCTCGCGACGGGCCCCACCTCGACCCAGAGGCGCGAGGCCGTCTCGAGGTCGGCCATGCGGATCGGCTCCTCGAAGGCGTCGATGGCGACTTCCGGGAATCCCGCGCGCTCGAGGAGTGAGCGGGTGTGGCTCGGATCGGCGAGGGAAAAGGGCCCCGGTGCCCCCGCCTCGGGCGGCGGCGGTGGCTCCAGATGGCGCAGCGCCCCGCGCGCCGCGGCGTCGATCCAAGGGTTGCGCTCGCGTTCCTGCCAGCAGGCGAAGACGAAGCGCCCCTCCGGTCGGAGCGCCCTCGCGAGGTTGGCAAAGGCGGCTACGGGGTCGTCGAAGAACATCACGCCGAACCGCGAGAGCGAGGCGTCCCAGCCCCCCGCCGGCCCGGACGCGAAATCGTAGGTCTGTGCGTCGGCGTGCAGGGTCTCCACCCGGGCGCCGAGACCCGCCGCCGCGGCGCGTTCGGCGGCGCGGCGCAGCATCGGCCCGGACAGGTCGATCCCGAGGGCCCGCCCCGCCGCGCCGACCCGCTCCGCGGCGGCCAGGGTCGTCGCGCCACAGCCGCACCCGACGTCGAGGACCCGCTCCCCCGGCCGCAGGGCGGCCCGGGCCAGCAGCGCCTCGTTCACGGGACCGAGCTGGGCGTCGAGGAGCTCTTGCTGGGCGGCCCAGTTGGTGCCGGCCTCCTCGTCCCAGTACTGGCGCATCCGCGCGTTGGCTTGCGGCGTCGGGGTGTCGGGCATCGCCGGAAGCTAGACGATCGCGAGCAGCCCTGGCGCGCCGCCACCACCCGGCGCCGCTGCTAGCCGAGGGGCAGGAGAGAGGGCGGCGCGAGCAGCGCGACGAGAGCCCCCGCGGAGAGCGCCGGGCCGAAGCCGAAGGGGGCCGCGGCGTCGCGCCGCACGAGGTACCACGCGAGACCGAGCAGCAGCCCGAAGGCCGAGGCGGCGAGGATCGATTGGATCACACCGAGGGGCCCCACGACGGTCCCGATCATCGCGAGGAGCTTCACGTCGCCGAAGCCCATCCCCGGGAACCAGTACCAGTAGTCGAGCTCGCGGGGTCCGGGGAACTCCTCCCCGTCGCCGGGCCAGTGCGCGAAGCGGCGACCCTGGAGCGCGCAGAGCCGCGCGTGGACGAAGCCCACCCCCCAGAGCAGGCCGCCCCCGAGGAGCGCCCCGGCGGCAGCCTCGAGCCAGGCCTCGCCATACGGGACCCCGCCACCCGAACGCACCCACGGTACGACGCTGAGCCCCAGACCCAGCCCGCCGAGCGAAATCGAGTCCGGGATGATCCGGTGGTCGAAATCGATGCCGGCGGCGGCGACCAGGGCGGCGGCGAAGAGCGCGGCCACCGCGGCGCTCGTCCCGGGCCCGAAGCGCCACACCGCGAGGCCGAAGAGCAGCGCGGTCAACGCCTCGACCAGGGGGTAGCGGACGGAGATGGGCGTCTTGCACGCGCGACAACGCCCGCGCAGCCACAACCACGCGAGCACCGGGACGTTGTCCCAGGGTGCGATGGCCGCGTCACAGCCGGGGCAGCGGGAGCCCGGCCACCACAGCGATTCGCCGCGGGGCACGCGGTAGATGACGACGTTCAGGAACGAGCCGACGAGCGCGCCGAGACAGGCGGCGGCGCCGACCCAGTAGCCGGGCGGGAGCGATGCCGGGAACTCCGACGCGATGTTGCTGCCCCCCCGCCGTGCGCGCTCGAGCTAGCGGAAGTCCCGTCGCTCGAAGATCCAGGTCGCGGCGCTGAGCAGGAGGATCACATACCCGACGCCGTAGGCGAGGGGCAGCGCGACGTCCGAGCCCGCGATCGGCAGCGCGTGGGTCGCGTGGCTGCTCAAGTCGAAGGCCTCGAGGTCGGGCATCACGCGGTAGAGCGCCTCGGTGACCCACTGTAGGGAGGGGAGCTCGGCCTGGGCGCCGAGGGCCCGCAGGTCGCGACTCGCATAGCCGATGAGCACCATCCCGCCGCTGAAGAAGGCTGCGAGGAAGGGGGTCGTGAAGGCGGAGAAGAGCACGGCCAAGGCCACCACCACCGAGGTCTCGACTCCGATCATCGCGAAGGCCGCCGCGTGAGTCGCCGTGAGCGGCGCCCCAGCCAGGAGCGAGACGAAGCAGAAACAGAGCCCCATCACCGCGATCTGGATCCACAAGGTCGCGACCAGCCCCAGGTACTTCCCGACCAGGAACTCGCCGCGCCCGATCGGCTTCGAGAGAATGGTGAACACCGTGCGTCGGTCGACCTCGCGGTGGAGCAGCCCGATGCCGACGAAGATCGCGATCATCACGCTGAAGATCCGCACCGCCGCGAGTCCGACGTCCTGCAGGATGCGCTCGCGTTCCACGTAGGAGAGCGCCGAGAGCAACACGCCTGTGCCGATCAGCGCCAGCGCGAAGAAGAGCAGTGCGTAGAGCACGCGGCTGCGGATCGCCTCGCGCAGGGTGTTGTGGGCGATCGCGGTGACGCGGCCGAGACGCAGCGAGAGGTCCGTCACCATCTAGGCCTCCTCCTCTTCCACCGCCGAGAGAAAGATCGACTCGAGCGAGGTGCGATGGGGGTGGACCGAGATCACCTGGGCGCCGGCCGTCAGCGCCTCCTGCAACAGGGCGTCGACGCGTTTGCTCGGGACGCGGATCTCGATGTGGTCGCCATGCCCGCGCAAGCCGTCGCTGGCGAAGTGCTCGAGGCTCTCGACCAGAGCCGCCGGCGCGCTCGCGAGGACGACGTCGCTCTCCGCCTCGCCACCGGTCGAGAACTCGTGGGGGCGCCCCTCGAAGCGAATTCGTCCCTTCACGATCACCGCCACGCGATCGCAGAGCATCTCGACGTCGGAGAGGATGTGGGTGTTCATGAACACCGTCTTCCCTTCGCTCTTGAGTCGCAGGATGAGGTCGCGGATCTCTTTGCGCCCGATCGGATCGATCCCGCTCATCGGTTCGTCGAGAAACACCACCTGGGGATCGTGGACGAGGGCCTGCGCGATACCGATGCGCTGGAGCATGCCCTTCGAGTAGGTGCGCAGCCGCGCCCCGCCCGCGTGCTCCAGACCGACCCACCCGAGGAGTTCGACGATCCGCGCTTCTCGCGACGCAGCGGGAACCCCGCAGACCTTCGCGTAGAAGTGGAGGAACTCCGCGCCCGACAGGTAGTCGTAGAAGTAGGGCGCCTCGGGGAGGAAACCCACCTGGCGCCGGAAGTCGTGCTCGCGCACGTCGCAGCCGAGGACGCTCGCCCGCCCACCGGTCGGGCGGATCAGGCCCATCAGGACCTTCAGCGTCGTGGTCTTGCCGGCGCCGTTCGGCCCGACGAAGCCAAAGATCTCTCCCGCCTCGACGTCGAAGGTCACGCCGTGGAGCACGCGCTTGGCGCGCAACCCCAGCCCGGGTCGGAAGTCCTTTACGAGGCCGTCGATCTCGACTGCCACGGTCATCGCGATTCCTCTTTCTGTTCCTGGCGCAGCCACGCCTGACGCCGCTCTTGCTCGCCGGGGGCGAAGTGGAGGTTGTAGCGACCGTTGAGAAAGCTCGAGGCGATCTCCCCGGTGCGCGGATCGAGCTGCCACTCCCAGCCGTGCGGCTCGGGCGGCAGGTGGCTCAGCACGCCGTGGGTCACGAGATCGTCGACACGCTCGATGTCGTGTCCGTGGATCTCGATGAAGCGCTCGCGGGCGCGATCGAGAAAACGGGCGCGCCGCTCGGTCTCGATCTCGTCGAGCGCCTTGGCGTAGTCGGCGAGCCGCGACTCGTCCTCGGTGCTCTCGACGAGCTGGCGCAGATAGGCCTCGGCGACGTCCAATCCACCGCCCGACTCCGAGCGCAAGCGGGCGAGCAGACGCCCCAGATAGTCCGGGGCCTTTTCGAGCGCGATGGCGGGTTCGAGCTCGTCGGCCGCGGTTTTCTGCTCGTCGAGGTAGAAGAAGTGGTTGAAGCTCAGATAGAAGCGGTTGCGCCACTCGAGGGGGTGGTAGGAGATCCCGCGGCGCAGAATGCGGTTGGCGTCGCGGACGTTGTCCTGATCGCGGTTCATCCAGATCGCGGCGAAGCGATAGGGGTGGTCGACGTAGGGGTCGAGCTGGGTGACCACGTCGACGATCTGCCCGACGGTCTCGGCGTGTTCGGCGGGGCGCCGCGATCCACCGAGGATCTGCACCGCCTTCAGCCAGTAGAGGTCACCGAGGAGCGCTTCCTGCCCGAGCGCGAGGATCCGCGCCGCGATCGGCCGCGGGACGTAGGGGGCGGCCGCTTCCTCGTCTAGGGCCGCCTCGCGAAACCCGGCCTGGGCGTAGAGGACGGTGGCGGCGGCGATCGCGCAGATCGCGACACGCTTGCCCGGATGCCACCCGTTCATCGAAATCGCCCTCCCCCCCGGCGCGAAATCGGCGTGTTCTAGTAGGGGTCCGCCCCGGCGTGCTGCGCGACTTCGCTGTCCTGCTGACGCCCGGTGATCGCCTCGGCGGGGATCCCGAGCGCCGGGAACAGCACGCTGGCCGAGAAGTTGCCAGCGAGGTTCGGCTGCACGTACTGGATCAGCGAGAAGAGACCGTTGCCGTCGACGTCGCCGTAGGCGCTCGCGGTGAAGCAGTCGGAGAGCGGGCACTGCCCGAGGTCGACGTTCACCTCGTAGTCGAAGTAGACCGGACCTTCGGGGTTGTAGCCCAGGGTGCCGAAGGCGGCGTCGGCCGCCGGCGTCCACACCCGCTTGTTGGGGCCCAGGGGGGGGCCGGGCTGGGAGACGTTGATCGGCGTGTAGATATTGAACTCGGCGAAGTAGCTCTTCTCGAGGTTCGCGATCTCGCGGAGGTTGGTAAACGCCTCGGAGCGACGCGTGCGGAACTGGTTGAAGCGATACGAGGTCACCGCAAGCGCGGCGAGGATCCCGATGATCGCCACCGACACCATCAGCTCGATCAGCGTGAAACCAGCTTTGTATTGTCCGTTGCGCAGTCGCACCACCTGAGTCTCTCCCTCGACGAGAACGGAGCTCCGCGGAAGATTCGGGGCCGGGCGAAGCCCGGCCCCGAATGTTCTCGACGGAATCGTGCTAGAAGATGCTCTGGCCCGACACGTTGTCGCAGGGCCCGACCGTCTCCAGCAGCGTGGTATTGGTGCTGATCGGGTCGTACACGCCGGTGGCGATGCACATCGCACCGACGGCCGGAGCGGGACCACCGTAGGCGGCCATGCCCGGGATCGGCTTCACGTACGCCCAGTCGTTGTTCATGCCGTCGCCGTCGATGTCCGAGTGCGCCGCGGCGTGGAACTCCACCGCGGGCGCCATCGCCGCGGGCACCGCCGCGCCGACCGCGTACTGGTAGAAGACGTCGCCTTCGGGGGCCCAGCCGAGGGTGTCGAAGTTGCCCGCAGCACCCGGAGCCGGCCACGCCTGCTTCGAGGAGATCGGAGCACCCGCGAACGCCGCCGTCGGCAGGTAGGTGCCGAACTCGGCGAAGTAGCCCTCCTCGGCCGTGCGAATCGCGGCGAGGTTGGTCTTGCCCTCACTCGCCTTGGAGCGGAGCTGGAAACGAAGGAAGTTCGGAATGGCGATCGCCGCGAGAATCCCGATGATCGCCACGACGATCATCAGCTCGATGAGCGTGAAGCCGCCGCGTCGCTTGGAAAGAGCGTTCATTGTGCTCTCCTGCTGTCTTTGGCGCGTGCTGGCCGTCGGAGCGACTTGCTCCGGGCGGTGCCGAGCCGGGACCTTCCGACTGCGGCAGCACCCGCTACCCGATTCCGCAGAGACCCAGGAGCAACCGCCGTGCCAGGTCTCGCCTTGCGAGGCATCGGATCGGCAGGTGGAGATGGGAGCCTTAGATCAAAAAGCCGAAACGGAATCCACCCGGGGCGCGCTGGAGCCGGAAGCGATCGCGTCACAGCGCACGGACAGTGACGCGATTGGTCACCGCGCCGACGGAGCGCGTCACCCTCAAGGGGCTTCGCCCCAGTGCCGAAGACACAGGAACACGCAACTCCTGCGCAAAGGCGAACCCGTGGCGTCGCGATCGCTCCTCGTGCTCTTCTGTCTGTTCTTCTCCGGTCTCGCGGCACTGGTGTACCAGGTCATCTGGACACGGCTCCTGGGCTTCGCCTTCGGCACCACCACCGAAGCCATCGGCACGGTGCTCGCCGTCTTCTTCGGCGGGATGGCCCTGGGAAACGCGCTCGCCGCGCGACACTTCTCACGGGTCGAGCGCCCGCTGCGGGTCTACGCGCTCCTCGAGCTCGCGATCGGCGTCTTTGCGCTGGTGAGCCTGCCCCTGCTCTGGCGTCTCGAGACGGTCTACGCCTGGGTGGGTGCCGATCACGGGGTGCTGGGCGCGGCCTTGCTGCGCATCGCCACCGCGGCCCTGGTGCTGCTGCCGCCCACGGTCGCGATGGGCGCCACCCTCCCCGTCGTGGCGCGCGCGCTGGTCGCCGCCGACGCGAGCCTCGGGCGCTGGAGCGCCTATCTCTATACGGCCAACACCCTGGGCGCGGTGGCGGGCGCCTATCTGAGTGGGTTCTGGTTGATCCCGGGGCTGGGCCTCGGCCTGAGCGTCGTGCTCGCGGCGCTGGTGAACCTCGCGGTCGCCGCCGCGGTCCTCGTGTCGGCGGCGCACGTCGTCGCGACGCCGGAGCCTCCGGAGCGCCCGCTCCCGGACGCCCGCATGGCGCCGGAGGCCCGTGCGGGAGCCCGGGCCGAGCGCGTCTGGTATCTGGTGTTCTTCGGCATCTCCGGATTCGTGGCGATCGGCTACGAGATCGTCTGGTCGAAGACCTTCTCGGTGCTGATGGAAGGCACCCTCTACGGCTTCAGCAGCGTGCTCTCCGCCTACCTGCTGGGGATCGCCCTCGGGAGCCTCGCGATCTCGGGGCGCGTCGATCGGGTGCGCGACCTCCCGCGGCTCTTCGGGGGCCTCCACCTGGCGATCGGCGCCTGTGTGGCCCTGGGGATGGTGGCCGTGCCGTGGCTGCCCTGGGCCTTTGGCCGCCTGATCGCGTGGAGTGGCAGCGAAGACATCCTGCACCTCGCCTTCCTGGTGATCCTGCCGATCGTCCTGCTGCCCACGGCTCTGTTCGGGGCCGCCTTCCCGGTGCTGATCCGGCTCTACTCCCCGAATGCGGCCTCGGTGGGTCGCGGGATGGGGGTGGCGGTCGCCGTCAACACCGCCGGGAGCATCGCGTCGAGTCTCCTCGTGGGGTTCTGGTGGATTCCCTCCCTCGGGAGCGACGCCACCCTCTACGTCTTGCTCCTGCTCGACCTGGCCGCGGGCTTTCTGGTCGTGCTGCGCTTCCAGACGACCCGCGGCCGGGAACGCCTGGCCGGGCTCGCCGCCGCCGCCGTGCTGGTGCTCGGCGTCGCGACCGCGTACAACGGAGCGCACCTCGAGCGCGCGCTCGTGGGTCGCTGGGTCGGGGCACCGGGGATGCTCGACTACCGCGGCGCCGTCGACTCGGTGCTGGCAAACACGCGTCTGGTTCTCGAGGGCCGTCACGCCGTGGTGAGCGTGCACGAAGAGAGCTGGGGGCGCCGGATCCGCACCAACGGGATGCCGGAAGCGAGCCGCGCATTCGCCGAGCCCTACAATTCCACCGAGGTCGACCTGCTGGGCATCTTGCCCTACCTCGTCGCCGAGACACCGCGCCGGGGGCTCGTGATCGGGTTTGGCGGGGGCGGGACGGTCGACGCGCTCACCCACACCGCTCTCCAGGAGATCGAGGTGGTGGAGCTCGAGGGGCGGGTGATCGAAGCCGCCGACACGCTCTACGCCGGGGTTCCCCTCCCACTCGAGGACCCCCGGGTCCGACTCCACGTAAACGACGGCCGCCACCACCTGCTCCTGCGACACCACCGGGGCGAAGACGGCTACGACGTGATCGCCTCCCAGCCGAGCCACCCCTGGCTGGCCGGCGCGGCGAACCTGTTCACCGAGGACTTCTTTTCCCTGGTCCGCGACAACCTGAGCGAGGGCGGGGTCTTCGCGCTCTGGCTGAACGGCTTCCGGATCGACCCCGAGTCCGCGCTGGCGGTGATGACGAGCTTCGATCGCGTCTTTCCGGGGGGACACCTGGTGGGCGTCGGCGGCGAGTCGAGCCCGTGGAGCTCGCTCGTGCTGCTCGGCGGCCGCCGGCCCGTCGTCTGGCGAAGCGCCGACGTCGCGACGCGGCTCGCGGAGGACGCGCTCTCGCGTGCCCTGGCGCTCCACGGCTTCGTCGGGCCCGAATCCCTGCTCGCGCTCTTCGAAGGGCCGATCGGGGCCTTCGCCGCCCTCGAGCCCCAGCTCTCCAACACCGACGACAACGCCTTTCTCGAGGCGCGTATCCCGCGGATGCGGACCTGGGGCACGCTCGATCCCACCCCGGTCCTCGAGCGGCTCCCCGACGACACCCCGGTGCTCCCCCCGATCGAGGGAGAGCTCGACCTCGCCGCGCTGAGCGACGCGCTGTTCGAGATCGACCCGGGCGTCTCCCCGTGGCCGCTCCTGGGTCGCGCGCGGCGTCTGCACGACGTCCACGGAGAGCCCCTGGGCGCCGAACGCGCCCTGCGCCGGGCGCGGGTGGACCTGCGCGACCCCGGCCGGGAAGCCGACGCGCGAGGGCGGCTCGAGGCCCTCGCAGAGCGGCCGGCCCTGCGCCGCGCGGCCCACCGGGTGCTGGGTCTCCACGCCGCGCTCCGCCGCAACCAACTCGTCGAGGCGGCCCGCCACTTCGAAGCGGCCTTTGCCGTATCGGGCGCCGCCCAGGACGCCTACGACGCCGCGCGGGCATGGCGACGAGTGGACCGCGACACGGCATGGCGCTGGGCGCAACGCGTGCCTCCGGCAGAGCGCGAGGCCTTTCCGCGGCTCGCCCTCTACGCAGCGGAGGCGGCCTTGGCGCGCGGGGCGGCGCCGTCCGAGCTCGCCGCCGTGCGCGACGCGCTCCTCCGCTACCGCGACACCGAGGAGGGACGCCGCTTCGACGGAGTCAACGCGGTGCTCGCCGAGCTCGCGCTGCGTCTCGGCGACCGCGACGCAGCCCGCGCCTTCGGAGACGCCGACCGTCGCGATCGCCAGCGCGCCGCGGGACCGGTGCTCGCCCAGCTCGACGCCGCCCTCACCCGCGAAGATGGGGCCACGGCCACGCGTCTGCTCGCGGAGCTGCGGCGTCTCGCGCCGAGCGACCTCTCCACTCTCCACGCCGTGGCACGGGTCGCCCGGGCCCGGGACGACACCGAGTCCTTCGAAGCCGCCCTCGCCGAGATCGAGCGCTGGTCACCGACCCTGGCGGGCGGTCGCTTCGAGGCGCAACGCATCCGCCGTTCCGCGCGGGCCCTCGACGCCCCCGAGCCGGGTGCGACGCCTCCCACGGGTTGGGAGGGCCGAGCGCCCCCCGAGGCCGGGCCCGCCAACGCCGCTCCGGGGGGTTCGGGATGAGCGGCGCGCGCCCGGACCGGTTGACACGCTTCCCGGCTGCGGCTTACGTTCCGCTCCCTCGCGCTCCCATCGTCTAGCGGTCTAGGACGCGGCCCTCTCAAGGCCGAGACACGGGTTCGATTCCCGTTGGGAGCGCCACCCTCTTCCCGGCGTTCTTCGGAAGTGAGGTCTGCGTGAAGGAATTCGCCTTCGCCTTTCTCGACTGCGAGTTCGGCGGCCTCGATCCGGAGCGCCACGACATCACCGAGATCGCCGCGATCGTGACCGACTACCGGCTGGCCGAGCTGGGTCAGGGCGAGTGGAAGGTGAGCGCCCGCGCCGACCGGATCAGCAAGGAGGCCGCGGCGATCTCGGGCTACGACGCAGAGACCTGGGCGCGCGAATCGGTGCCGGTGCGCCAGGCGCTGACCGAGTTCGCCGCGCTGTTGCCGCCGGGCAAGGTCGTCCTCCCCGCCGGCCAGAACGTGCGGATGGACGTCCAGTTCCTCGAACGGGCCTACCGCAACTGCGACATCGACTACCCCTTCGACTACCACGTCATCGATCTGGTGACCCTCTACTACGGGTGGTCGCTGGTGCACGGCGAGGTCGTCCCCGCGCTCTCCCTCCGCCAATCTGCGACCGCCGCCGGGCTCGCGGACGGCGAGGTCCCCCACCGCGCCATGGCCGACGCGCGTCTGACCCTCGACACCTTCCGCCACTACGTCGGTCAGCTCGCCCCGCGCCGCGAGGTCGACCCCTCCTGAAGGGCGGCCTGCCGATCCCGCCACTTGCGCACCGCGCGCCGGTCGAAGGCGGCGAGTACACGACACGCGAGCCCCCCGGGACGCAGACACAGCGCGGAGCCGAAGTCGATCAGAATGGGGCACCCGTCCGCGTCGACCAGGATGTTGCTGCGGTGACGTAGGTCGAGGTGGACCACGCCGCGCTCGTGCATCGACGCGACGTCGACGGCGAGCTCGTCGAAGAACTCCGGGCGCAGGTGCCGGCGCACGCGACGTGACAGCGGCCGACCGGGCCGGTAGGCGACGGCGAAGCTCAACGCGTCGACGGCGGAGAGCAGTTCCGGCACCGCGCGGTGACCGGCGAGCGCCCGGTAGGCGCGGACTTCGCGGCCGGTCGACCAGGGCCCCCAGAGCCAGCGCACCGCGGCGCTCCGTGTGGAGAAGTCCTTCCACACGAGGGCGCGGTCCGCGACGTCGACCAGCCACACGTCGGGGTTCCACGCGCGCCCGCGATTCAACAGACGCCGCGGAGACGCTTCGAGATCGCTGCGCTCGAGCCGGCCGCCTGCGTCCATCCCCACCCCGCGTCGCCAAGACCGGGTGTAGCTCGTCTGCGGCGCTGCTGGCTAGGAGTTCAGAAAGTTCTCGAGTCCCGGCGCTCCGTCGGCCAGCGCCCGGCGCATCCGATAGAGGTTTGCCTTGATCGCGTCCTCGGACTTGCCGAGGGCCTGAGCGATCGAACGGATCGGCTGCCGACGCAGGTGCTTCAGGTGGAAGATCCGTCGCTGTAGCGGCGTCAGGTCGTCGCTCAAGAGCTCCCCACAGCGGTCGAGCATGCGCCGGGCGTCCACCGCCCGGTCGGTGGCCGGCACGTCCGCGGCCACCGACTCGGCCGCGCTGTCGTCGATCGACTCGAGCCGGGGGCGCTTGCCGCGGAAGCGGCGGTTCACCTTGTTGCGCGTGATCCCGAACACCCAGACCAGCAGGGTGGATTCACCGCGGAAGCTGCCCAGGTTGTAGAAGACGGTCTCGAAGACCTCCTGGGTGACGTCCTCGGCCTCGGCGGGATCGCGCAGTCGCTTGAGCGCGAAGCGATAGACACGGGGGAAGTAATCGTCGTAGAGCTCGGCAAAGTGACTGCGGCTGCCGGCCAGGATGTGCTGGATGAGCTCGCGTTCGCGCTCGGCGGCCGTGGGCTTGCGACGCGCTGCGGTGGGCGCGTGGCTGGGCTTCGGCGTCGGGCGGCTCGCGGAGGCGGAGGGGGATTGAGTGGACAAGGGCTTCCTCGCTGGGCTTTGGGTGCGCGTGCTTCGAGAAGGGGTGCAAACTGCAATGCGAGAGGAGCAACGGGCGTGCCATGGGCCCACCGGCGAGCGGACCCGACCGACAAACAACTGTCTAAGTGACTGACTTGCGGTGGGAAAATTCGCCGCCGCGGCGGTCTGCAGAAAACTTCGGAGCGGTGTGGCGCGTGGGCAGCGAGCTTCCCAGGGAGGGAAGTTGGGGGGCTTCGACGCGAGTTGCGCGCGAGTTGCGTCGTCGGACGCGCCGCGAAATGTCCGCGGTGCCGATCGCGCCGGGCGCGGTGGGTGAAGACGGATCGACGAAGCGCGACTGCAACGCGGTCACCCGAGGCCCGGGATCGACCCCGGGTGACCTGTGGTCCGCGTCGTGCGGGCGCAACCGCCGCGGGGCGCGGCGGCTGCGTCGTGGCGTCAGCCGCGTTGCTGCCACCACTGGTCTTGGACGCTGCCTTCCACGGCGAACTCGGCACCCCGGCTCATCAGCTGGGCCCAGCCGTTGTCGTTCGCGATCTTCTGGCTGAGCTCGTCGACCGCGCCCAGATCGTCGTAGCGACCCAGCAGGCCGATCTTCAGTGGATCCCCTCCGAGCTGGGTGTAGATCTCGACCTTGAGCCCGTAGGTACTCTCGAGATACTTCGCCGCCTCTTCGGAGAGGGCGATGAGCTCGGGCATCTTTCCGATCTTGCTCTGGTAGGTCCGGAACCAAGAGATCATGACGATCCTCCGTTGTGTCCCACCCCCTCCCCTACCCCTCGTTTCGAGGACGAGCCGTGCAAGCCCGCGGCGTCGCGAGCGCGGCTCCGGGCGCGCGCGGGGTCTCGCCACGCGCGTGGCGGGGCCCGTCGTATGACGGCCGTCATACGACGGGCTCCGCTGAGGCGAAGCGCCACGCCGTGTGCGAATCGTTCGCTCTCCCGGGGACCTCGCGCGCCGTCGCGTCTCGGCGAGCAGGCATCCGTTTTGCACCCCTCGTGTCTCGGGGGGAAGGAGGCCAATCGTGTATCGACCGAGAGTGACTCTGTGTTTCGCGTTTGTGATCGCGGCGGGGCTGTGGACGATCGATGGATTGCGCGCTGTCGCCGACTCCCACGAGGTGGCGTCGGCTGCCGATGTCGGGCGGTCGTACTACCTGCGCTACTGCGCCGCGTGTCACGGACCCGACGCCCGTGGCGCCGGCGAGTTTGCAGATCTCATGAAGACGGCGCCGCCCAACCTCACGACGATCGCCGAGCGGCGTGGGGGGACCTTCCCGTCCCTCGAGATCGCCGAGATCATCGACGGCTCGAAGACCCGCGCCCACGGGAGTTCGGACATGCCGATCTGGGGCGAGCGGTTCACGGAGGAGCGACCGTCCGGCCAGGGCGGTCGCACGGCGTTGCAGGGACGTGTCTACCTCCTCGTCGAATACCTCCGCGCGATCCAGACCGACGTCACCGAGATCGTCCCGCCACCGGCTCCCGATGCGCCTTCGCGAACCGTCGTCGACGTCGGTCGCGAACAGTTCGAGGTCAACTGCGCCGCGTGCCACGGACCCGACGGGAAGGGCGATGGCTACGTGGGGATCCTGCTCGAGACGCCTCCGGCCGACCTCACCCGGATCGCCGCGCGCCGCGGCGGGTCGTTCCCGGCCCTCGAGGTGGCCGAGATCGTCGATGGACGCCGCGCCATCGCGGCACACGGGACCCGCGAGATGCCCGTCTGGGGCGATCGACTCG
>JANQRO010000534.1 GCA_028284525.1 Myxococcota bacterium
CGCCGTCTTCTTGCGGGTGGCGGTGCGCCGCCGCGCCGTCGACTTGCGACGCGCGGTCTTGCGCCGCGTCGTCTTGGTGCGCCGTCGGCTGCCCGGGCGCGCCATCTTGGTGCGGGCGACGTCTCCATCCTTGTCGATGAAGTACAGCCAGCCCTCTTCGCGAACGATTCCAACCTTGACGACACGCTGCGGGCGTCCGCGAGGGGGGCGACCCCCGCCGCGAGCCATGCGGGCCCGGCTGACGTCCCCCTTCTTGTCGAGGTAGTACAGCCAGCCCGTCTCCCGGGTCACTCCCGTTCGTTCGACCTTCGTGGCCATCGGATCTCCTTCCTCTCGTCCATCCGCCGCCGACCCGGTGTGGGTGGGCGGGAAAGCGAAGAGCAGGGGGGATCGTCGTCCATCGGTCGGGAGGGGAGCACCGACGGTGCGCCCGCAACATGACTGGCAGAGGGTGGACTGTCAACGGATTGCACCGTCGGGAAGCGACGCGTTTCCCGACGGTGGAAGCCGTGCAACCGGAGTCGCGGACCCGTCGTCTAGCGCGCTGTCACCAGCGACTCGGCGCGCTCGATCACCGTCGTCTCGAGGGAGACGCCGTCGAGGACGTCGATCTCCTGCATGCCCGTCGGGCTCGTCACATTGATCTCGGTGAGGAACCCGCCGATCACGTCGATCCCGACGAAGAAGAGACCCTCGTCGCGCAGCGGCTCGCGGAGCCGTTCGCAGATCTCGCGGTCGCGGGCCTCCAGCCCGGTCTTGGCGGCGCTGCCGCCGGCGTGGAAGTTAGCCCGCGTCTCGCCGTCGCTGGGCACTCGGAGCACGGCGCCGAGCGGCTCGCCCTCGAGCAGGAGGATGCGTTTGTCCCCCTCGCGGATTTCGGGCAGGTAGCGCTGGGCCATCGCCCAGCGGGTTTCGAAGCCCGTGATCTGCTCGAGGACCGAGCCCAGGTTGGGGTCGCCCGGGGCGAGGCGGAAGATCCCCTCGCCGCCCTTGCCGTCGAGGGGCTTGACGACCATGTCGCCACCGAGGGTCCCGAAGAAGGCCAGGATCTGCGAGATCGATCGCGAGACCAGGGTCTCGGGCATCAGATCGGGGAAGTGCTGAGCGTAGAGCTTCTCGTTGCGCGCGAGGATCGACTCGGGTCGGTTCAGCACGATCGCGCGCTGGCACAGCGCCAGGATCTGGGTCGAGGCGATGTAGGCCGCATCCACCGGCGGGTCCTTGCGCTGGAACACCAGGTCGGTGTCGCGGTCGAGCTCGAGCTCGCGGGCGCTGCCGACGCTGGCGTGGTTGCCGGCTTCCCGCCGCAGCTTCACCGGGCGCCCGAGCGCCCGGGGCGCGCCGCTCGCCACCGAGAGATCTTCGATCCCGCAGACCAGCACCTCGTGGCCGCGGCGCTGGGCCTCGAGCATCAGGACGAAGGTGGTGTCCTTCTCGATGTCCACGGCCTCGATCGGGTCCATGACGAAGAGGCTGCGCACTGCGGAGGCGGAGGTGGACACGGGCGACGGGCTCCTTCCAGCCGCGGCGTGGTTCAGACCGGGCGTGGTTCTGCCGAAGCGGTAGCGCAGGAGCCGAAGCGTCGGCTACGGTCAAAACGCCCCCAGAGGGCCGCACGCGCCGCAATACGGCCGGGAGCTTCGCCATCACACAGGGCACATCGGGGGAGGGGCGCGCCCGGACCCGCCGCCGCGGGCGCTCGCGGCTGTGGCGGGCCCTCAAATGGCTGACGGCTGCGGGGCTGGTGGCCACCGCCCTCGGCGGGATCGCCTTCTACCTGTTGATCCTGCGCGGCCTCCCCGAGTTCGAGACGCTGGCCGAATACCGGCCGGCCCTGGCATCGACCGTCGTCGACCGCCAGGGGCAGGTGATCGGGGAGTTCTTCGAGGAGCGCCGCCGGCTGGTCGCCCTGGAAGACGTGCCCGAGCACGTGATCAACGCCTTCATCGCCAGCGAAGACGACGCCTTCTACGAGCACAGCGGCATCGACTACCGCTCGATCGCTCGGGCCGCCTGGATCGACCTCACCGCCGGCGAGATCAAGCAGGGCGCGAGCACGATCACGCAACAGACGGTGAAGAGCCTGCTCCTCACCCCCGAGCGCCGCTTCGAGCGCAAGATCAAAGAGATGATCCTCGCGCGGCGCATCGAGCGCTACTTCACCAAGGAGGAGATCCTCACCCTCTATCTCAACCAGATCTATCTGGGAAGCGGTGCCTACGGCGTGGCCGAGGCGGGTCGCACCTACTTCGGCAAGGAGCTCGACGAGCTCAGCGTCGGCGAGGCCGCGCTGCTCGCGGGTCTCCCGGCAGCCCCGACCCGCTACTCGCCGCACTCGGCGCCGGAGGCCGCGGAGCGGCGACGCCGCTACGTGCTCGGGCGGATGCGCACCCTGGGCCACATCGAGGACGGCGTCTACGAGGACGCCATCGCCCAGCCACCGGAGCTCCGCGAGCCCCAGACGCGCAGCGACGCCGAGGTCGCGGCCTGGTTCACCGAGGAGGTGCGTCGCTACCTCTACGAGGTGCTGGGTGGCGAGACCGTGCTGCGCGGCGGGCTCCACATCGAGACCACCCTCGACCTCGAGCTCCAACGCGCGGCGCAGCAGGCGGTGCGCGATGGGCTCGAGTCCCTCGACCGGCGTCAGGGGTGGAGCGGTGCGCTCCGCAAAGTGAGCGCCGACGCGCTCGACGCCGAGGTCCTGCAGCTCGCCGAGGAAAACGGCTGGGGAGCCGACGACGAGGGCCGTGTCCCGGTCCTCGCCGAGCGGGAGGAGCCCGTGACCGGCGTCGTCGTGGAGCTCGACGAGGCCGAGGAGCGCGCCACCGTCGCCATCGCTCCCGAGGTGACGGCGCCGGTGCTGCTCGGCGACGTCGAGTGGGCGCGGCCGCGCGATCCGAGTGTCCGCGCCACACCGCGCCAGCACCTGCGGGACGTGCTGCGCGTCGGCGACGTCGCGCGCTTTTCGGTCCTGCTGGACGAGCAGGGAGCCCCGCGGCTCGCGCTCCACCAGGAGCCCGAGGTGGAGGGGGCGCTCCTCGCGCTCGACGCGGGGACCGGCGAGGCGCGGGCGTTGATCGGTGGCTACGACTTCGGCCGCAGCCAGTTCGACCGCGCGATCCAGGCCCGCCGGCAGCCGGGCTCCGCCTTCAAGCCGATCATCTACGCGGCGGCCCTCGAGCAGGGGTTCACCGCCGTCACCACCCTCTACGACCGACCCGTGGTCTACACCGACCAGGAGTCGGGCTTCGAGTGGCGACCCGAGAACTACGGCCGACGCTTTCTCGGGCCGCTCCCGATGCGCGAGGCCCTCGCCCGCTCGATCAACAACGCGACGATCCACCTCCTCGACGACCTCGGCGTCGCGCCGGTGATCCGCTTCGCCCGACGTCTCGGGATCCGCTCGGAGCTCGAGCCCAACCTCTCGCTGGCCCTCGGGTCGAGCCCGGTGACGGTGTTGGAGCTCACGCGGGCCTACAGCGCCTTCGCGAACGGGGGCACGCTGCCCCCCGTGACCTTCATCCGGCGGGTGGTCGACCGCGACGGCAACACCCTGCTCGAGAACATCGCCTTCCCAGACACCGCCGTGGACCCCGATGCGACGCCCTGGGAGCCCCCGCTCGCCGATCCGGTGGATGCCGACCTCGGGCCCGCCGAGGCGGGCGGCCTCGCCGAGGTGGACGCGAACACCGGAGCCGCGACGCCGCGGGAGCCCTGGCGCGACGACCCCTACCGGGTGCTCGACCCGAGCACGGCGTTTCTCGCCGGCGACCTCCTGCGCGGGGTCGTCGACGATCCGCGGGGCACCGGGCGGCGCGCGCGCTCTCTGGGCCGTCCCCTGGGCGGCAAGACCGGCACGACCAACGAGCAGGGCGATGCCTGGTTCGTGGGCTTTTCCCGCGACCTGGTGGTGGGCGTGTGGGTGGGTTTCGACGAGCGCAAGGTCCTGGGTCGGGGCGAGACCGGCGGTCGGGCGGCGCTCCCCGTGTGGCTCCAGTTCATGCGCGACGCGCACCGCGGTTCGCCGGCACGCGACTTCCGCGTCCCCGACGGCATCACCTTCGCGCGGGTCGATCGCGGCAGCGGAAAGCTCGCCGCCCCCGACTCGGAGGATTCCTACTTCCAGGCCTTCCGTGAGGGCGAGGAGCCGACCGAGCACGCGAGCGACGCCCCGTCGACGACCGAGACGAGGCGGGTGCTGCGTCTCGACTTCTAGTCGAGATCGCCGACCCACTCCGGGGCGCTTGAAAGCGCTCCTGCGGTTCGGTAGCTACAGCGGTCGTGGAGACACGGTCCCCGGCGCGCGAACCGCAGCGCGAACGCGAGCCCGAACGCGGCCGCGTCTCGACCCGGGACCTCGCTTCGGACGGATCGGCGGCGGACCTCGCGGCCCTCTCCCGGCTCGCCGGCGTCGGCGAGCTCCTCGCCGAGGTCGTCCACGAGCTTCGCAACGGCCTCGTCTCGATCAAGACCTTCGTACAGCTGCTCCCCGAGCACCGCGACGACCCCGAGTTCGAGACGCGTTTTCGCGACGTCACCGACGAGGAGTTCGCGCGCATCGAGCGTTTGCTCGGTGCCGTCCTCGACCAGGCGAGCGGCACCCGGCGCCGCGGCGCCGCGGCGCACACGGGCGCCGACCCCGGGGCCGCCGTC
>JANQRO010000542.1 GCA_028284525.1 Myxococcota bacterium
CGCTCGCGCGTTCAACCCGGCGCGCCAGCTGGCGCACGGCGTCTCAAGCCACCCGTCGCGAGGACCGATAACGCGGCCATGAGTGACGGGCGCCCCCACCAGACCGCCTCGGAGTCCGTCGCCGCGTCCGAATCCGGCCGCGTCTTCGTCGCCGACGCCGACTCGCTGTTTCGGCGCGCCGTGGTCCGCACGCTGCGCAGCGTCGGTCACGAGGTCGCCGCGGGGGCGAGCGCCGCGGAGCTCGAGCGCGCGTTGGACGACCCGGATCTCGACGTCCTGGTCCTCGACCCAGCGATCACCGAGGGCTCGGTGGAGGATCTCTTCGACTGGCTGCGCGCCGAGCGCGGCGATCTCCAGGTGGTCGTGCTGTGGGAGCACGCGAGCCTCGCCTTCGGCGTCGCCTGCATGCGCGCCGGCGCCCACGACGTGCTCGCGAAGCCGCTGCGTGACTTCGTGGCGTTGCGCCGGGGGGTCGAGTCGGCCCTCGAGCGCGCCCGCTGGGCGCACGCCGCCCGGGCGGCCGGTGACGGCGACTCCGAGACCGCCATGCCCGAGCTCGTCGGCCATTCCCCGGCGATGCGACGGCTGCACCGGACGATCCAGAGCCTGCGTCACAGCGAGAGCCACGTGCTGATCCAGGGCGAGAGCGGAACCGGGAAGGAGCTCGTGGCGCGCGCCGTGCACACGGTCAGCCCCCGGGACGGGGCGGCCTTCGTGCCGGTCGACTGCGGCGCGCTCCCGGAGAGCGTGATCGAGAGCGAGCTCTTCGGCCACGAAAAAGGCGCCTTCACCGGAGCGGTCGGGTCCCCGGGGCTCTTCCGCATGGCGGAAGGAGGCACCCTCTTTCTGGACGAGATCGGCGAGATCCCGCTCTCGGTGCAGGCGAAGCTGCTGCGGGCGCTCCAATACAAGGAGGTACGTCCCGTGGGCGCGCGCGGGCCCCAGCCGGTGAACCTCCGGGTGATCACCGCGACCCACCGCGATCTGGCGGCGATGGTCGACGTCGGCCGGTTTCGCACCGACCTCTTCTACCGTTTGAACGTCGTCCGCATCGAGATTCCCCCGCTCCGCGAGCGTCCCGAGGACATCCCGCACCTCGTCCATCACTTCCTCGCGAAGTACGCGAAGCCCGGCCAGCCCGCCTTCGAGATCGACGACGAGGCGTTGTCGGTCCTGGTGCACCACGTGTGGCCGGGCAACGTCCGCGAGCTCGAGAACGCCATCGAGTCGGCCCTCGTCTTCGCACGCGAGCCGCGATTGCGCGCCCCCGACATCCCGATCGCGCGCGGTCGCCGGGTGGCGGCGCCGGCCTCGAGCCAGCCCGCGTTGCCGCTCTCCCTCGCCGCCTACGAACGCAGCGCCCTCGAGCGGGCCCTGCGCGAATCGGGGGGCAACGCCACCGAGGCCGCGCGGAGCCTCGGCATCGGGCGCAGCACCTTCTACCGCAAGCTCACCAAGCTGGGCGTCTCCCTGAGCGACGGCGTGCCCGGGGGTGGTCGGGGCGGATCGATCCGGTAGCTTCGCGTCCCCTCGTCGGCCCGGGCCGCGCGCCCGGCCCCGCCGGTCGTGCCCCCGAGGCCCGGTCGCACCCCCGCAGTCGAGCCCCTGGACGGAGAGCGCCCGATGGACCCGCGCGGTGAGTTCGCCCACGCCATCCGCAATCCCCTGGCTGCCGTCGACGCAAACCTGCGATTCGTGCGGGAGTTGTGTCGCGATCTCGAGCGCGAGATCGCCCGGCCGGGAGACGCGAAATCACCCGCCGACCTCTTGCAGGAGGCTCGGGCGGCCCTCGACGACTCGGTCGCCGCCGTCCAGCAGATCCGCGACCGCTTGCGACAGCTCGTCGAGGGCGCGCGGTGAAGGGGCTTCGCCCGTCGCCGACGGTGCTGATCGTCGACGACGAGCGCCCCGTCGCCGCGGCCCTGGGCCGCAGCTTGCGCGGCGAGGGCTACCGCATCCTGCTGGCCCACGACCGCGCCGAAGCCGTCGCCCACCTCGAGCGCGAGCCGGTCGATGCGGTGCTCTCGGACGCCGCGATGCCGGGGCTCGAGGGGGTGAGCTTCCTGGGCGAGCTCGACCGCTGGTGCCCCGAGGCGGCGCGGATCCTCGTCACCGCGTGGCCGGAGCGCGTGTCGAGTCGCCGCCTCCGCGACGCCGGGATCGACACCGTGATCGCCAAGCCCTGGGACCTGGGCGAGCTCCGTGGAGTGCTTCGACTGGCCTGTCGCTGAGGGGTCGCCCAGGCCTTGTCGGCGCCGCCCCTGCGGGCCAGTGTTCCGGGGTGTTCGTCCGCGACCTCGACCGCGACATGGGCGACGTCATACCCGAGTCGTTGAGCGCAGATAGCGCCTTTCTCTTCGAGCAGATGACGAAGGTGGTGCGGAGCCTCGTGCCACGCGGTGCGCGGGTGCTCGACGTCGCGGCCGGCCTGGGGCAGGACAGCGAGGCGTTGGGGCCGGGGGCGGTGGCCGCCGAGCCGTCGCGGCGCATGACCGAGCTCGCACGCTACCTCGCCGACCAGGCGGGACGGCCGCTCCCCGGCTGGGTGCGCACCTGGGCCGATCCCTTGCCCTTCCGCGACGGCGTCTTCGACGCGGCGTTCTGCAAGGGGGCCCTCGACCACCTGGACGCACCGGAGGCGGCGATCGCTGAGATGGCCCGGGTCACCCGGCCCGGCGGCCGCGTCGTCCTGGCCGTCGCGAACTTCGCCTCGCTCAGCTGTCGCGCAGCCGCGTGGCGGGAGTGGCTGCAGGTCGGCCCCGCGACGAACGCCGCGGACCGGGCACACCGCGACGTCCCCTCCGACCACTTCACCCGCTACGACCCGGGTCTCCTCCGCGAGCAGGCGGGGCGTTGGCTCGACATCGAAGCCATCCGCGGCGTTTCGCTCGCGTGGGGATGGGGAGGCTGGCAGTCCCGGGCCTGGCGCTGGGTCGAGACGCGACTCTCGTCCCGGGCCGCCCGGGGGCCCTTCGTCGGCCTCGACCGGGTCGCGCGCAGCGTACCCTCGCTGGCCGACGTGCTCGTCCTCTCGGGGCGTCCCCGCTCGCGCAGGACGTCCCGGTAGACCTCCGCCGTCCGCGCACCGACCTCCGGCCAGGCAAAGCGCTCCAGGACCCGTGCGCGGCCCGCGGTCGCGACCCGCTCGCGCTCGGCCTCGTCGTCGAGCAAGCGCGCGATCGCCTCGGCGAGCGCCTCGGGGCGGTCGGGCGGCACCAGCGGCCCCACGCCCTCCAGGATTTCGCGCAGCGCTCCGCCCCCGCAGGCCACCACCGGCGTGCCGCAGGCGAGCGCCTCGACCGCGGGGAGACCGAACCCCTCGAAGCGCGACGGCACCACCACCACGGCGGCGCTCCGGTAGTGCGCCACGAGGGCGTCCCGGGAGAGGGCGCCGGTCACCCGCACTCGCTCCGCCACCCCCATCCGCCGCGCTCGGGCCAGGGCGGGATTGCCCGATGGGTCCTCGTCGACGAGGGTGAGTCGCACGCCGGCCGGGAGTCGAGCGAGGGCGTCGATCAGGGTTCCCACCCCCTTGTTGGGGTCGCCCGCGCGGGCGACACACAGGAGCGCGGCCGGGTCGCGGCGCGCCGCGGGGTCGGGGGCGAAGGCGGAGAGGTCGAGGCCATTCCCGACGACCCGGACGCGATCGCGCGGGACGCCGAAGTCGCGCTCGAGGAGCGTCGCTCCCACCCCCGACGAGGTGAGGATCGCGTCCAGACGGCGGGCGACCTGGGCCTGCATCGTCACCGGGTGGAACTCGAGGGTGCCGACGGCGTGGCGCAGCCCGCGATCCCGGCGCAGCGCTGCCCGGCGGTCGACGCTCAGCGGATGGTGCACGGTCGAGACGACCGGAAGCCCGAGGGCGCGCACACCGAGGAGCCCCCAGCCGAGGCTCTGGACGTCGTGGACCACGTCGAAGTCTCCGCGGCGGGCGGCGAGGCGGCGAAAGGCCCGGACGCTGAACACGAAGGGCTCTTCGAAGAAGCCGATCCAGCTCGCGCCGAGTTCGTAGAAGCGCAACGGCGACAGGAGCGACCACGGCCGGTCACGCGGCACGAAGACGGCGCGGTCGCGGGAGAACCACTTGCTCCAGAATTCGTCGCTCCACACCGCGTGGGTGGCGGCGCAAAAGGGCATCGGGTCGGGGGCGGGCGGGCCCGCGAAGACCTCCACCTCGTGGCCCTGGGCGCAGAGCTCGCGGGCCAGGTGCCACAGGTAGACCCCCTGCCCCCCGCAGCGCATGTTGCCCCGATAGCACAGCAGCGCGATGCGCAGCGGGCGCCCGCCGGGCTCGCCACCGTCGAGCGGGCGCCCCGCGCTCACGCGGCGGTCTCCCGGCGGGCGTAGATCACGAGGCTCTTGGGGCACACGTAGTCGAGCACGTGGCGTTCCACCCAGTCCATCACCCGCGACGTCGTCGCCATCAACAGGAATTGGCGATAGGCCTGGACCCAGGGATGCGTGTCGCTCCGCGCGAGCCCCACCAGCGACCGGAGCGCCCAGTAGGGGGTGTGGAAGCCGTGCGCAAAACCCACCGAGAGCGGGCGTAGCCCCGCGCGCGCCAGATGGTCGCGCAGCCGCGCCGGGCGAAAGATGCGGATGTGGCCGCCGGGACTCTCGAAGTACTCGTCGCCCAGATGGAGGTAGAGCCACTCGCTCGGCGCGGTGGGCACCGTCACCGCGCACACGGCGTCCCGACGCAGCACCCGGGCGAGCTCGCGGGCCGCGCCGTCGACATCGTGGACGTGCTCCATCACCTCCGAGCAGACCGCCGCGTCGAAGGTCGCGTCGGGGAAGGGCAGGGCGAAGGCGTCGCCGCGCATCATCGCGGCGTTGCCGCCGAGCTCGGCGGCGCGGTAGCGCAGAGCGGGCGCGGCGCGCCCGAGGGCGGTGGCGTCGAGGTCCAGCCCGACGACCTGGGCCCCGCGCTCGAGGGCACCGAAGCAGTGACGGCCCTCGCCGCAGCCGACGTCGAGGACCCGCGCCCCGGGACGAAGCTCAAGTCGCTCGAGGTCGACGGTGAGCAACACGTCGGGTGTCCTCGAAGATTCGGATCAGCTCGGCCGCCGCGTCGCTCCAGCGAAACGCGCTCTGGACCCGCTGGCGCGCTCGGCGTCCCGTTTCCGCGAGGGCGACCGGGTCGGCCAGGAGCTCCTGGATCGCCGTCGCCAGCGCCCGGGGGTGTTGCGGGGGCACGAGCCGGCCCGCGCTCCCATCGCTACCCACCACTTCGGGTAGCGCTCCGGCGCCGTTGGCGACCACCGGGAGCCCGCAGGCCATCGCCTCGCTGGCCGGGAAGCCGAATCCCTCGAAGAACGAGGGCACGACCGCGAGCCGCGCCGTCGAGTACTCGGCCACCAGCTCGGGGAGCTCGAGCCAGTCGCGGCGCAGCACGACCCGCCCTTCGAGCCCGTAGCGCGCGATCAAGCGCGGCACGAGCCCGTCGTCCGGGATGCGCCCGTCGACGATCTTGAGGCGGACCCGGTCCGGAAGGTGGGTGAGCGCCTCGAGCAGCGTGCCGATCCCCTTCTTGCGGTCTTCGGTGCGGCCGACGAAGAGCAGGTCGGTGTCGATCGCCTGGCCCGGCACCGGTCGGAAGAGCTCGGTGTCGGTGCCGTTGTAGACGACGCTCACGTCCTTCTCGGGGATCCCGAAATAGCGCTCGATCGCCCGACGCGAGGCTTCGCTCACGGTCACGATCTTGTCGAGCCGCGGCGCCACCCGCTCCTGCATCCAGAGTGGGAAGTAGAGGCTGCGCCGCACCCGCGCCCGCAGCCGCCGGTCGATCTGGAAGTCGGCGCGCCGGTCGATGTGCAGAGGGTGGTGGATGACCGAGACCACCGGCACCCCCGTGGCGCGCAGGGCGAGCAGCGGCCACGACAGCGACTGGTTGTCGAAGACGACGTCGAAGCGGTGGCGCCGTTGGAGCGCCGGCCAGCGCGCCAGGAGCCGCGCCCCGAAGGTCTGCATCTCCGGAAAGGTGCCCACCCGCGAGACGCCGAGCTCCCAGAGCGTGAGGGGATCGGCGAGCAGGGGTCGGGCGCCGTGTTCGCGGACCAGCTCGCGCACGCCGCGGGCGAAGACGTTGGCGTTGGGGATTCGGTGGAGCGGGATGTCGGGCTCGAGGCTGGGGAAGGGCGGTCCCGCGATCACGTGGACCTCGTGCCCGGCCCGTTTCCACTCGCGCGCGAGGTAGGCCGCGTAGATTCCCTGGCCGCCGCAGTACATGTTGCCGCGGTAGGTGAGCAGCGCGATCCGCAACGGCGTCACTCGTCCCGCGCGTCGGGCAGCACCTGGTCGGCCTCGGGCTCGACGTGCACGGTGAGGATCGTCCAGCCGACCCAGAACACGAGACCCAGCACGAAGAGCACCAGCGCCGCGACCGGAATCGCCAGCGCCCAGTAGCTCTCGGCCAAGACGCCGGCGAGGAAGAGCAGCGCCGCCACGGCCGCGCCCAGACAGATCAGGCCGCCCTGCAGGCGCTGTGTCGAATCCATGGGGAGCCCTCGTCCCGGCCAACGCGAGAAGCGCGGCGTGGGCGTGCGAGTATTCGGGGCCCGGGTTCGGGTGTCAACGCGTCGCGGGGTTAGGAGTTATGGGGGTTGGATTGTGCCGCCTCGCCCCCCCCGCGGGTCCTCGTGTCGTGGCTGGACGTGCCTGGCAGCGAGGTCTGCTCGCCGGGTCTGCTGCAGCGCCTTGTTAGACCGCACTCACCCGGGTTCGCCCCGGATCGGAAATTTTCCCACGACTTGCCGAAGTCCCGTGATCAACCCGGGCAGATAGCTCTGGTCCGCGCCGAATCGAAACGTGTGCTCTTGGCACAAGTGATCCGGCGTGATCCGAACGACCGCGGTGAGCCCTCCTTTTGAATCGGACATCGCGAGCTCGACGCGGAGATTGGGTTCCATGCATTCGAGGTTCGCCATCCCTCGGAGTGTCTCGTGGATTCTCTCACAATCGTTGAGAAAGCTGACTAGGCCGCTGGTGTGAACAATCGGACCGTGCACTTGAACCGATCCACCTCCCTCAACACAGAGAGCGGTGGCACGAAGCCAGTTGCCGTCCCAATACTCCTCGGACTCTTCGAATTCGCGCCCGTGAATCCAAATTCGAAGGGCCCAAATCTCGATGTCCGGCTCACCGAGTCGCGATACGTCCATCTGTGTTCGTCGTGCGGCCTAACGGAGAGGGCGCTCAGCTGCCCTGCGGGCTCAACACTTCCGAGCAGCGGATTTGCCCGCCGCACGGCGGCTTCCCGAGGACCGGGCCGAGCTGATCGCCGCTCCCAAGAGGTTGAAGCCCGGAGGCTACCAAGCCGGGCGAGCCGTGCCCGCCGGGGCTGCTGCAAGCGCCTTGTCAGGGAGCACGATTACCCCATGGCGCTTTCTCCAGCATGCGCCGGGCGACCTGACGCGCCTGCTGCTCTTGATCCTTCGCGAAGGTGAGGCGGTACTTGATGAACCAACCCTCACGCTCGAAAAGATAAAGTTGAGAAATGACAGGTTGACGGTGAAGAGAGAAATTCTCCGTGTACTCAAACTCTGCGCTCTTTGCGAGGACGGGAATTTTCTCGGTGAGGAACGACTCTTCACGTACCCAGGACTCGCGCGTCCCCGGGTGGTGAATCCGGATGACCTCTTTCTCGATTTCGAACTGCTCCGCGAGCGATGCGGGTGCTCCTGACTCAAGTGTCACTGGTGGACGGACATAAACCGTGAAAGCCACCGAAGCATCGTCACCCTCGAAGTTGTATCCGACTCCAACGTCCGTGCCGCGTCGATCGTATTGATTGATGGCACCCCGGCGATAGTTCGCGATCCGTTCGGGGAAAGGGAGCCCTGACGCCTGATGTATCCAAGTCCCGGTGGCGTTGATCCGAGTCGCGCCTGGAGGCGTAGGCATTGGGCAAGCGAGGAGTGCGCTGCAGAGAGCAAGGATCGTGATTCAGCCGCATCGTGCTGCCTAACGGCTCGGCGCTCAGCTGCCCGGCAGGCTCAAGGACCGAGTGCAGCGGATGGAAGCCCGCTACCAGGCGGCAAACCCAAGGACCGGGCCCGCCGGGTCTGCAGCGCCTTGGTTAGGCCGCGTGCTCGACAAAGGGCCCTTCACCAGTTTCGCTCGAGGACAAAGAGCCCGCATTCGCTGGCAAGTGCGTCGAGAGCCTCGATACGAGCAAGGTCCCGTAGGTAGAAGACGTTGGTGAAATCCCAACCCTCCAGGTAGACCGCGCGCCACGGAGGCAAGAGGACTCGAAAAAAGGATTCTGAGCTTTCGTGTTCGGCTGACTGTTTCACATACGACAGTGCTTCGGCTGGCGTCTGGAAGGGGCGCACAACCACACCGTCGTCTCGTCGGGCATCAGCGATCTCGATTCGGTGCGGCTCAGCAGATTCGACCACCCGTCGATTGAAACGATCGAGGGCGGCGATCTTCGCAACGCGTTCTTCGCCATGAATGTCGAGCTCGCTGAGTCGCTCCGGACCGAGCCATTGGTCAAACACCGAGACGGCTCGGTACGTGTACTCCGAACCCGGCTCGCCATCCACAATGACCTGGACGAGGCGCGGGTATTGGCGTGCGATTGAAGGATCGATTATCGCCTCCCGAGTTCGAGGAGCGCTGCCAAGGGTCCACTCCCGGAGGCCCGGGCTGAGCGGATCGCCGCCCTAAGAGGTCGAGGCCAAGAAGCTACCAAGCCGGCCGAGTCATGCCCGCCGGGACAGCTGCAGCGCCTTGTTAGGCGGCACGTCGTCAATCTGCCTCCGCACGGCACGCGGCCAGGCTCACGCATGGGTGGACGCGGCCGTCTGCCGCGATTACGAAAAGACTTCCGGCCGAGCCGGGAACTGTGATTCGAGGCTTGTCACGAGCGAAGACGAAGTAGCTCTGTCCGGCTTCCAGTTGGTGCGCTGCCGCTTTGGCAACGAGGCCCTTCGGAGAGATGCCGTAGAGCACGCGGCTGATCTTAGCGAGTCCAGTGACCGATCAAATTGGCGAACTCGAGCCGTCTTCAGCGATGGAGTAGACGACCAACTCCTGAATTCTGAAGGATGAACGCTCACCAGAGACCTCCGAGAACTCGAAGGCGACGCCGGACGCAAGAGCGCCGACCGGCGATACGACGAACACCCGGCTACAGGATGTGAACGGTAGAGCGAATAGCGCACACGCGAGCGCTTTGGCCCACCACCTCGCTTCGCGCCACCCAACTAGTAGTTCTATTGCCATGCACTGGGACAGAAAGCCGCATGGGGGTGCAGGCTTTCGTACGCATATCTGGCCGAAGTGTTGCGAGAATTCGCTTTGGTGCCAATTGTTTGGGACGTTCGGGGCCGATGCGTTATATCGCGTCCGGAGATTGGCCCCAAAGATGGCGGAATCCTTGCCGTTTCTGTCGACGATACGGCGGACCCGAATGACGCACCAATCGAAGGACCAGCTGTCAGATAGGAGGCACGCACTAAACGCTCTACTTTGGCCTCAGCATTCTCTTTTGAGATCCGAAGCCGACGCATCGCAACCGAACTGTTGGCTATGCCTTTTCGATTGAACCTCTACGCAATCGCGTTGAGCGCCTTGTTTGGATGTACCACTTCGAATCCGCTGGCGACTATCGACGTCGAACTCAGTACGCCCGCCATTCGTGCTGGTCAGCTCGTCGAGTCAATCGGAATCGAGACGATCGGTGGAGTGTTTACTCCGTTGCTAACCGTGGGGTGCTCGATTCCGTGCGAGATCACTCGGACGTTTAGCACTGCTGCAGACAACCAAACTGAAATTTCGCTGACTCTTTTTCGGGGGAGTGAAGCTTTCGCCAAAGACAACCATCGTCTTGGTACATTCGTGGTTGTAGGTATTCCAGAGCTGCCCCGTGGTATACCGCTTGTGGCGATCACATTTCGCGTGGATCGCGAATCGATTTCCCTCGTCGCCACCGAAACCACCGGAGCGGCAATCGGGCTCCGCCGGAAATAGGACCGCTGCGGCCCAACGAGACTCTGCAGCGGACCCGGCGGGCGCGGCGCGCCCGGCCTGGTAGCCTCCGGGCCTCAACCTCTTGGGAGCAGCGATCAGCTCGGCCCGGTCCTCGGGGTGGCTCTGGGCAGCGCGCTTCCACACGCTGCATTGGGGTCTGGAGCCCGCCGGGCAGCTGAGCACCCGCTCCTTGTAGGCGGCGCCACGACCAAATGGATTGGCTCGGTGTCCTCTTTGGCTTTCTCGCGTTTCCCGTAGTCGCAATTGCTGGCGTCTTCGCGGTCGATCTATTGGCACGTGAGAGGCTCCATAACTCCTAATCCGTCCACGCGTCGCGGGTTCGCGTGTCGCGGCAGCGATGGGTTCGCGAGCGAAGGAACTAGATCCGCCGTCGTGTCGCGAGCGCCGCGAGACCCAACGCCAGGAGGCCAGCCGTCGCCGGTTCGGGAATGATGCCGACCTTGTATCCATATTGCGGAAGGGAGCCGCTGCCCTCCGTGAGGTCGGCGTCGGCGACGCCCTGGAATCCATCCGCGAGGCTCGAGTCGATCACGACGATGTACTCGGCGTCCCCGTCGCCGACCAGGTCGGCAAGGTCGAGGTCGGGGCTCCCGTCGTCGAACTGGACGACGCCCGCGGCCACGGCGTTTCCGGTAGGATGCCGCGATGCGGGTGGTGGGACTGATGTCGGGGACGTCGGCGGATGGCATCGACTCCGCCCTCGTCGAGTGGCCGGACGACGCCGCGGCGCGCCCCTTTCGCCTGGTGGCCTACCGCGAGGACCCCTTCGACCCGGCGCTGCGCGAGCGGATCCACCGTCTCGCCGCGGGGCGCGGAGAGACGGGAGAGACGCTGCGCGAGGTCGTCGCCCTCGACGCGCTCCTCGCCGAGCACTTCGCCGCCGCGGCGCTCCGCGTCGTCGCCGACGCCGGCGTCGCGCCGGGCGAGGTGGCCGCGATCGGCTCACACGGCCAGACCGTGGGCCACTTCCCCGAAGTGGGAGGGACACTCCAGCTCGGCAGCCCGTCCCGCATCGCCGAGGCGTGTGGCATCCGCACGGTCGGGAACTTCCGCGTGCGCGATATGGCCGCGGGGGGCGAAGGAGCCCCTCTGGCCCCCTTCCTCCACTGGGCGTTGTGCAGCGACGACGCCGAGGCGCGGGCGGTGCTGAACCTCGGCGGCATCGCGAACCTCACCTGGCTGCCCGCCGGCGATCACCCCGTCGGGGTCCCCGCCG
>JANQRO010000460.1 GCA_028284525.1 Myxococcota bacterium
CACCTGGTGGGCGATGCCCGCTCCGACCCCCGCCGCTTCGCCGGCGCGGAGCTTCGCGACGGCGACCTCGAACTCGGCGTCGTCGTCGGCGCGCGTCGCCGCGATACACGCGCGCTCGGCGGCCATCCCGGCGCAGGCGGTCTGGCTGGCGAGCCCGGCGAGCATGTGCTGGATCGCTTGGAACTTCCCGATGGGTCGGCCGAACTGCACCCGCTCGCCGGCGAAGCGCACCGACTCGTCGAGGAGGTGCTCGAGACCTCCCACCATCTGGACGGCGCGGAGCAGCGCGCCGTAGCGCGCGACCGGATCCCCACCGAGGGTGACCGGGAGCTCCCCCGCGGCCTCCGCAGACACGCTCTCGAAGAGAAGATGGTCCCGCGGCTCGTGGGCCAGGTTCGCCCCGTCCTCGCGGGTGGCGGCATCGGTGTCGACCAGCGCGACCCGGCCGCCGCCGGCCACCACGAGCTTCGCGACGTCTCGCCCCCAGGGCACCCGCGGCGCCGTGCCGGAGAGACGATCGCCGTCGAGCCGCAGGCCCGTGCCGAGGCTCGCCACACTCAGCGCGCCTTCGGGCACGGCGAGGCCCGCGCGGTCGAGGAGCCAGCCCGCGAGGATCGTCTCGGCGAGCGGAACCGGTGCCGCGTGGTAGGCGCTGGATTGCAGGATCACCTGGGCCTCGCCCCAGGTGCTCCCGCCGAGCTCCTCGACCAGGGGCTGGGTGAGGCCGTTCTCTTCGAGGGTCGTCCACAGCGCGGTCGGCCAGCTGCCGTTCTCGGCGGCCTCGCGGTTGGCGCGGTCGAGGTGATCCTCGAAGAGGCGGTCGGCGGTCTCGCGCAGCAGCGCGCGGTGTTCCTGGGTCTCGTCGCTCATCGCAGCCCCAGCCCCCGCGCCATGATGCCCCGCAAGATCTCGCGGGTGCCGCCGCGGAGCGAGAAGGACGGCGCGTTCTGCGTCAAGAACGACAGCACCTGTTCGAAGTCGCCCGCGGCGCTGGGCTCGCGCCCCAGCAGGTCGTGGGCGATCTCCGGGATCTCCTGCTCGAAGGTCCCACCGGCGTCCTTCACCACCGACGCCTCGAGGGCCGGGTCGGCCCCCGCTTCGAGCATGCTCGCCACCGAGATCGACATCTGCCGCAGGGTGGCCATGTGGGCGATCATGCGACCGGTCCCCGTGAGGAGCCGCTCCGACTCGCTGGTCTCGGAGACGGCGACCAGCTGACGCACCAGCTCGAAGCTGCTCAGATAGCGCTCGGGGCCGCTGCGCTCGAAGGCGAGCTCGGCCATCACCTGCTGCCACCCGGCCCCCTCCTTCCCGACGCGCATGGTGTCGGGGATGAGGGCGTTCTCGAAGACGACCTCGTTGAAGTGCTCGCCACCGGCGAGGTCCTTGATCGGCCGGACGGTGAGGCCCGGCGTGTCGGTCGCGATCAGGAACTGAGTGAGCCCCTCGTGACGCGACTTGGCGTCCCCGCTGGTGCGGATCAGCGCCACCATCCACTGACAGCGGTGAGCGTTGGTGGTCCAGACCTTGGTGCCGTTTACCACCCAGCCCTGATCGCTCTCGCTCCACTCGCCGCGGGTGCGGATCGAGGCGAGGTCGGAGCCCGAATCGGGCTCGCTCATCCCGATGCAGAAATAGGATTCGCCCTTGGTGATGGCGGGAAGGATCTGGTCGCGCTGCTCCTGGGTGCCGTAGCGGAGCAGCAGGGGGCCGCTCTGGCGGTCGGCGATCCAGTGGGCGCCCACCGGCGCCCCGGCGGCCAGCACCTCTTCCAGGACGACGTAGCGCTCGAGGGCGCTGCGCTCGCGGCCGCCGTACTGCTCGGGCCAGGTCATCCCGATCCAGCCCTGCGCCCCCATCTTGCGGCTGAACTCCGGCGAGAAGCCCTGCCAGCTCTGGGCTCGCAGGCCCGGGGGATAGTCCGCGAGCTCCTTGTCGAGGAACTCGCGCACCTCGCCGCGCAACGTCTCGGCCTCGGCCGGGAGATCGTGGGGTTGGAAGTCGAATCTCGGCATGGCGCTCCTCTGCGCTGGTCCCGTAGGTTGGGGTCGACGCTCTACGGGCTCCGCAGCCCGCGTAGGGTACCACCGAACCTGGGGGGAGCCGGCGTGACGCGAGGCGATGCGATGGAGTGGCGGTCGGGACGCGCAAGGGCCACGGCGCTCGCGCTCTTGGGGGTCGCGTCGGCCGCGGCGCTGGCGGCCTGCGGGAGTGGTGCCCCCGAATGGGCGCTCGACGAAGTCGTGGCCGGCTCGCCCTTCCACGGAGTCCACGGGCTCGACTTCGACGCCGAGGGGCGTCTCTTCGTCGGCGACGTGTTCGGACAAGCGGTCTACGAGGTCGACGATCAGACCGGTGCGGTGCGGACCGCGGTGCCCGCGCCGCTGGGTGAGTCGGACGACGTCGAGTTCGGGCCCGACGGCACCCTCGCCTGGACTGCCTTCTTCGGCGGCGAGGTGCGTGCGCGGCGCCCCGACGGCACCACCCTCACCCTCGCGTCGGGCCACCCGGGCTTCAACTCGCTCGCCTTCGCCCCGGATGGACGGCTCTTCGCGACGACGGTGTTCCTCGGCGACGCGCTCTACGAGATCGACCTCGAGGGCGTCGCGCCGGCACGTCTGGTGGCGCGGGGCTTCGGCGGGCTCAACGGCTTCGACTTCGGACCCGACGGACACCTCTACGGATCCCTCTTCACCAAAGGCCAGGTCGCGCGGGTCGACGTCGCGAGCGGCGAGGTGACGGTGGTCGCCGAGGGCTTTGGGGTGCCCGCCGCGGTGAACTTCAACTCCCGCGGCGAGCTCTTCGTCGTCGACACCGCTCGCGGCGAAGTCGTGCGGGTCGACCCGGCGACCGGAGCCAAGACCGTGGTGGCCGACATCGACGCGATGGTCGACAACCTGACCTTCGACGCCCGCGACCGGCTCTTCATCACCAACGCCGCCGACAACGCCGTGATCGAGGTAGACGTCGAGACCGGCGAGCAACGCGTGGTGGTGTCGGGGGCCTTGAGCGTTCCGGGAGACCTCGTCTGGGACGCCGCGCGGGGACGGCTGCTCCTCCCCGACGTGTTCGCGTTTCGCGCCATCGACCCCGCGGGCCATACCGTGAGCGAGATCGCCCGGGCCTTCGAACGCGAGCTCCACCTCCCCTGCTTCGTCGCCGTCGGCGAACGCTGGATCGCGGTCGCCGGGGTCGCGATCGGCGAGCTCTCGCCCGCGGGTGTGCAGATCTTCGACGCCACCACCCACGCCGACCACGCGACGATCGGCGGCTTCGTGGTTCCTCACGGTCTGGTCTTCGACGGCGCCGATCACCTCTTCGTCGCCGACTTCGGTGCGGGGCAGATCGTGCGGGTCGACGTCACCCACCCCGGACGACGCACGGTGGTCGCCGAGGGGCTGCGCGGCCCGGTGGGCCTCGCCCGCAACCCCGCCGGAGCCCTCCTCGTCACCGAGTACCACGCGGGGACCCTCGTCCGGGTCGACCCCGGGAGTGGCGCCACCAACGTGATCCTCGACGGGCTCGACCGACCCGAGGGCCTCGACCTCTTCCCCGACGGCCGCGTCGTCCTGGCGGAGGTCGGCCGACGACGCGTCCTCTCCGTCGATCAGCTCACGGGTCGCTACGACGTGCTGCGCGACGACCTGCCGATCGGCCTCGACCTGCCGGACGCGCTGCCGCCGACGGGGATCCCGACCGGGGTCGCCGCGATCGACGACGACACGGTGTACGTCGTGTCGGACCTCGAGACGGCGCTCTATCGCCTGCGCCGGCCGGCGCGGTAGGCGGCCGACGGGCCCGCTCGGAGCACAGCACCCCGCCAGCGACGGCCGCAAGGCAGCAGCCTCCGCCGTCGAACGGCCTCAAGGCAGCAGCGCTCCGCCGTCGACGTCGACGGTCGCGCCGGTCATGTAGTCGTTGCGCAGGGTGAAGAGGATCGCCTCGGCGACTTCGTCTGCGCGACCGGCGCGGGGAATCGCCAGGTGCCCAGTCGCCCGTTCGAGAAAGGTCTGCCGGGCCTCTCCCTGCTGGGCGAACATCGGGGTGTCGATCGTCCCCGGGGCCACGACGTTGAGACGCACCGGCGCGAGCTCGGGCGCGACGCCGCGCGCGAAGGCCTCGACCGCGCCTCCGACCGTCGAGATCGCGATCATCCCGGGGTTGCACTTGCGGGCCGGGTAGCCGCTCACGAGGGTGATGGCACCGGTATCACGCATGTGGGCTCCCGCCAGCCGCACCGCGTTCGTATACCCCCACAGCTTGCGAAACGAACCCTGGAAGCCGTCGAGATCCATCTCGAGAAAGGGGCCCACGGCGCGCTCCCCCCCGGTGGCCGCGTTCACCAGGATGTCGATCGGTGCCAGCTCCTCGAAGAGCGCCGCCAGTCCGGCGCGATCGAGCACGTCGACCTGTCGCGGGCTCGCCCCGGGGATCTCGTCGATCGCCTTCAGGTTCTCGGGGGAGCGGCCCCCCGCGTACACCTCCGCCCCCGCCTCGGCGAGCTGTCGCGTCACCGCGAGCCCGATTCCAGAGGTTCCGCCGAGTACGATCGCCCGCGCGCCCTTCAGCTCCATGTCGTCTCCTTCGAGGCTGTGGTGACGCCCATGATACGGGAAAGCGCCCTTCGACCGTTGCCGCGGCCACGGCGGCTGACCTATTGGTTGCGATACCGATCGACCGATCGCCTGGGCGAGCGCGAGGCCCACGGGATGACACGTGTCAAAGTCTGTTGCATCGCATCGGTCGACGAGGCCCGTCTCGCGGTCCGTTGCGGCGCGTCCGCGCTGGGTCTTGTCTCGGAGATGCCGAGCGGGCCCGGCGTGATTCCGGAGGACCGCATCGCGCAGATCGCCGAGTCGGTTCCGCCGCCGATCGCGACCTTTCTGTTGACGAGCCGCACCGAGAGCGAGGCGATCGTCGACCAGCAGCGGCGTTGCCGCGCGAACACCCTGCAGCTCTGCGACCGTTTGGCGCCGGGCACCCACGCCGCGCTGCGGTCGGCGCTCCCCGGCGTCGCCCTGGTCCAGGTGGTCCACGTCGGCGGGCCCGCTTCGATCGACGAGGCTCTCGCCGTCGCCCCCGCCGTCGACGCGTTGCTCCTCGACTCGGGCAAGCCCGAAGAGCCCGTGAAGGAGCTGGGGGGCACCGGGCGCACCCACGACTGGGCGTCGAGCGCGCGGATCGTGGAACGCTCCCCCGTGCCGGTATTCCTCGCCGGGGGGCTCGGCGCGGCGAATGTCGGCCGGGCGATCCGGAGGGTGCGCCCCTTCGCGGTCGACCTGTGCACGGGCGTCCGCAGCGACGGCGCCCTCGACGAGTCGAAGCTCCGACGTTTCTTCGAGGCGGTCGCCGGCGCGTAGCCCGAACCGGGCTCGGTACGCCGACGGGCGGGCCCGGAGTCCGAGCCCGCCCGTCCTTCGGTCTCGCGCTGGACCTAGCCGAGGTTCTGCTTGAACAGGTCCTTCACGCGGGTCCACGCGTCGTCGGCGCTCGCCTGGTGGAAGCTGTCGCGCTGGTCGCAGAAGAAGCCGTGGTCGGCGTCGTCGTAGACGATGACCTCGTGCTGGGTGCCCGCGGCCTTCAGCGCGGAGCGCACCTGGTCGACCTGGTCGAGGGGAATGTGCGCGTCCTTGGCGCCGTAGAGACACAGGATCGGGCAGGCGATGCCCGCGGTGCGGCTCACCGTCGACGCCTGTCCACCGGGGCCCTCGGGCGCCGAGATGCCGCCGCCGTAGAAGCTGGCCGCCGCCGCGACGTCGGTCTCGCAGGCGGTGAGATAGGTCATGTGGCCGCCGATGCAGAAGCCCATCACGCCGACCTTGTCGCCCTGGACGTCGCCCCGGCCGCGCAGGTAGGTGAGCGCGCTCTGCGCGTCGGCGACCATCTGATCGGCCTGGAGCTGCATCATGTGGCTGATGCCTTCGTTCATCCCGGCCTCGTCGTAGCCGAGCTCGATCCCGGGCCCGGTGCGGTGGAAGAAGTCGGGGGCGATCGCCACGTAGCCCTCGGCGGCGACGCGTTCGGTGACGTCGCGGATGTGGGAGTTCACACCGAACACCTCCATCCACACGATCACCGCAGGGTGGCTCTGGCCGTCGTCGGGCCGCGCAACGTAGGCACCCATTCCATTGATATCGACGCGTTCGGTGCTGACACCCATTGGGGTCTCCTTGTTCGGGGGGTCTAGAGGGGAAAGAGCTTCTCGAAGTTTCCGGCGTAGAAACGGTCCTTGGCGTCGCCGGAGACGCGGGCCAGACTGCGTTCGAAGCGGCCCAGCGGGTTGCGACCCCCCTCGATGTGGGGGTAGTCGCTCGAGAACATGAAGAGGTCGTCGGCCGAGTCGGCGATCATGGCGCCGACGTCCTCGAAGGCAAAGGGGGTAAAGGCGAGCTGCTCGCGCACCTGCTCGCTCGGCTTGCGCGAGAAGGTCGCGAGATCGGGCTCGCTCTTGTACCAGACCTCCGCGGCGTAGTCGATGCGCCGCAGCATCCCGGGCACCCAGGACGCGCCGAGCTCGATCGCGCCTCCGCGCAGCCCGCGATGACGCTCGAGGACGCCGTCGAGCACCAGCACCGAGAGAAAGGTCTCGGCGGCCTGGTGCAGGGTCGTGAAGTCTTTGGAGCGGATGTTCTCGCCACCCCCCAGCCAGTCGTTGGGAAGGGGTTTGCCGGTGTTCCAGTAGGCGTCGTCCACCTTGAAGCTCGAGCCGCCCACGTGGAGCAGGAAGGGCACCCGGGCTTCGGCCAGCCGCGCCCAGATCGGATCGAGATCGGGGTGGCCGGGGGAGCGCCCCCCGCAGGGTTCGGGCGGGATCCAGATCGCCGCCACACCGGCCTCGATGGCCAGGTCGATCTCGGCGGCGGCGCGCGCCGGGTCCGAGAGGGAGGTCAGTCCGACGCCCATGAGCCGATCGTCGGCAGCACAGAAGACGCTCATCGCCCGGTTGTGGGCGCGGCAGGCGCCGTAGCGCAGCTCGGGGTCCGCCTGGTCGAAGGCGTAGAGCGCGGTGAAGGTGGGGAACACCAGCTGGCGCGAGAAGCCCAGCAGGTCGAGGGCGTGGGAGCGCTCTCCCGCGTGGAAGGCGCCCAGGGCGTCGTAGCCCTTGGGCCCGGCGATCACGTTCTTCTCGAGCTCCGCGATCTCTTCGGGGGTGTGTGCCTTGCGACCCTCGAGACGCTCGAGGGCCTCGACCAGGTTGCCCCCGGCGGAGAAATCGATGGGCGGAAGACGGTCGCGCAGGGCGGGGTCGGCGAACTCGGTCATCCAGTCCGGCAGCTCCATGATGTGGCTGTCGGCGTCGTGAAACACGCGGCCTTCGGCGTAGGGCATGGTCGAGTCTCCTGAGTCTCCGGACTTCCGGTCAGAGGGCGTCGGCCACGGCGGCGCAGAACGCGTCGGTCGTGGCGCTTCCCCCCTGGTCGCGGGTGAGGGCTCGGCCCGAAGCGTACACGGATTCCACCGCCCCGCGTAGCCGCGCCGCGGCTTCGGGGAACTCCAGGTACTCGAGCAGCATCGCCGCCGAGAGGATCGTCGCCGTGGGGTTGATGGTGTGCTGCCCGACCAGATCCGGGGCGGTCCCGTGGGCCGACTCGAAGTAGGCGTAGTCGGCGCCGTAGCAGCCGCTGGCCGCGAGCCCCAGGCCGCCGATCAGCGCGCCGGCGGCGTCGGAGAGGACGTCGCCGTAGAGGTTCGGGAGGAGCACCACGTCGAAATGCTGGGGCTGCGCGATCAGCCGATGGGCCAGGTCGTCGACGATCAGCGATTCGAACTCGACGTCGGGGTACTCGGGCGCCAGTGCGGCCGTGACGTCGCGAAACAAGCCATCGCTCTGGATCAACATGTTGTGCTTGGTGCCACAGGTGAGGCGCCCGGGGCGGCCCGCTGCCCGGCGCGTGCGCGCGAGCTCGAAGGAGAAGCGCGCGACACGCGCGGTGCCGGCCTCGCTGATCACCTTCACCGAGTACTTCGCCGGCGCGAGCTCCGCGATCGGACGCCGCGCCGTCGGACTCACGAGCTCCAGGGGGGCGAGCTCGTCGAGGTCGCCCTCGACCCGCACGTAGGCGTCCTCGAGGTTCTCGCGCACGATCACGAAGTCGACGTCCTGGGGGCGCGCCAGGGGACTGCGGTAGCCCGGACACCAGCGCGCCGGCCGCACGTTGGCGAAGGTGCCGCGACCCCAGCGCAGATAGAAGAGCGCGGGACCACTCGGACCGCTGGTCGACCCGAAGAGGGTGGCGTCGGAGACGTCGATCGCGGCGCGCGCCTCGGGCGGGAAGAGATGACCGGTCTGCTCCTTGGCCGGGGCACCGACCAGCGGCCACTCCCACTCGATCGGCACCCCGAGCCGGTCCACCAGCTCCAGCGTCGGGTGAAAGGCCTCGGGGGCGGCGTCTTCGCCGGGGATCGCGACGACGCGCTTCACGAGGCGCTCCGCTCGAGGACGAAGATCGCGAGGTCGGCGCGGAGGTTGACTTCGTCCTCGACCACCGCCCCGGCCCTGGTGTCGAGGGCGACGCGGTCGCCGATCGCGACACCGCGATCGACACAGAAACGCTCGAAGTCGCGGATCGAGAGCACCCGCAGCGGCGGCGGGTCGGACCAGCGGTGGCTCTCGAGGAGAGACGCCTGGGGGGCGAGTCCCTCCTCGCCGAGACGCTGGCGCTGGGTCTCGTGGGCGGCGTTGGGAAAGCTCACGATGGCGCGACGCCCCACCCGGAGCATTTCGGCGATCACCCGCTCGACGTCGCGCACCGCCTGGAGGGTGTGCGAGAGGATCACCACGTCGAAGGCGTCGTCTTCGAAGAGCTCGAGACCGTTGTCGATGTCGCCGTGGATCACCTCGACGCCGCGGCGCACGCACTCGAGGAGCGCGTACTCGGAGAGCTCTACCCCGAGCGCCCGACGACCCGTCGCCGGCGCGGCCCGGGCCAATCGCTCGAGGAGCTCCCCCGACCCGCAGCCCAGGTCGAGGACGCTGTCCCCGGGGCCGACCCGCGCCGCGATGTGGTCGTAGTCGACACGGCGGGTCTGCAGGAGCTGTGCGGGGTCGGGGTCGACGAAGAGCTGGCCCTGCGCCCCGGCCTCGGGGTCGAGGAAGGAGCGGATCAGCTCGCCGTAGCGATCGATGTCGTCCTCGAGCAGGAAGGCGTCGTGGCCACAATCGCTCGTCACGTTGCAGTAGCTCACCTTCACCGGGTCGGGCTGGGCGAGGAGGGCGCGGACGATCTCCTGGGACTGCTCGGGGGGAAAGAGCCAGTCGCTGGTGTAGCTGAGGACGAGCCAGCGACAGCGCGCCGCGTCGAGGTGTGCCCGCAACGCCGCTTGATCCGCACCGAGGTCGAAGAGGTCCATCGCCATCGAGAGGGTCACGTAGCTGTTGGCGTCGAAACGCTCGACGAAGCGCTCGCCCTGGTAGGCCAGGTAGGAGCCCACCGAAAACTTCTTCTCGAAGTCCGACACGATGTCGGCGGCCTGCAGCCGGTCCTTCTCGAACTTCGAGCTCATCGCCTGGGGCGAGAGGTAGGTGATGTGACCCAGCATGCGGGCCAGGGCGAGACCCACCGCGGGGCCCTTGCCCTGACCCGCGTAGTGGCCGTCGGCGAAATCGGGATCGCGGGTAATCGCGTTGCGTCCGACGACGTCGAAGGCGATCGCCTGACTCGTGAGCCGCGGCGAGGTGGCGATCGCCACCGTCGCGGCGACCCGTTCCGGGTAGCGCACGGCCCAGGCGAGGGCCTGGTGGCCGCCGAGAGAGCCCCCCACCACCGCCGCCAGCCGCTCGATCCCGAGCTGGTCGAGGGCCCGGCGCTGTACCTCGACCATGTCGAAGACGGTGACCTGGGGAAAGTCCGGGCCGTAGGGGGCGCCGGTGTCGGGGTTGCGGCTGAGCGGGCCCGTGCTGCCGCGGCACCCGCCGAGCACGTTGGTGCAGATCACGAAGAAGCGGTCGGTGTCGATCGGTCGCCCGGGCCCGATCAGGATCTCCCACCAGCCCGGATCGTCGTCGACGTCGTGACGCGCGGCGTGGGAGTCGCCGCTGATCGCGTGACAGACCAGCACCGCGTTGTCACGCGCCGCCGACAGGGTCCCCCACGTCTCGTAGGTCACCTCGACCTCGGGCAGCTCCCCGCCGAGTTCGAGGTGCAGCGGTGCGTCGAGGGCGAGGCTCTGCGCGAATCGCAGCGGCTTGCCGGAGCGCACGCTGTCGCTGCTGCGAAACGAGGGCTGGGACACGGTGGAGCTAGCGGCGGGCGCGTTTCGAGCGGAGCTCGCCCGTGTCGAAGCCGGCCAGGTGGAGCCCGCCAAAGAAGCGCGCGTGCTCGATCTTGAGACACCGGTCCATCACGACGTGCAGACCGGCCTCGCTGGCGATCTGGGCCGCCTTGGGGCTCCACAGGCCCAGCTGGATCCAGAGCACCTTGGCCCCCACCGCCACCGCCTCTTCGGCAATCGCCGGGAGCTCGTCGGGGGCGCGGAAGGCGTCGACGATCCCCGGCGGCTCGGGGAGGTCCGCGAGGGTCGGCACGACCGGTCGCCCCAGGATCTCGGTCTCCCGCGGATTCACGAAGTGGACGTCGAAATCGTTCGGATAGCTCAGCAGATAGGTCGCCACGAAGTTGCTCGGGCGCGCCGGGTTGCTCGACACCCCGACCATGGCGACGTTGCGATGCTCGCGGATCAGCGCGAGGCGCTCCCGGGCGCTGGGCGGCGTCCAGCCCGGGACCGGTTCGTGGTCGGCTTCCGGCATCGGACGCTATCTCCTCTGCGCGGCGTCGAGCGCCTGGTCGAGGTCCCAGATGATGTCGTCCACGTCTTCGAGCCCGACCGAGAGCCGCACCATATCGGCGCTGATCCCCGCAGACTCGAGGCTCTCGTCCGAGAGCTGCTGGTGGGTGGTCGACGCCGGGTGGATCACCAGGGTGCGCGCGTCGCCGACGTTGGCGAGGTGGCTGATCAGCTCGAGGGCTTCGATGAAGCGCTGCCCGGCCTCGCGGCCCCCGCCGACCCCGAAGGTGAAGATCGCCCCAGCTCCGCGCGGCAGGTATTTCTTGGCCGTGTCGTGGTAGGGCGAGCTCGGGAGCCCGGCGTAGTTCACCCACGACACCCGCGGGTCGGCGTCGAGCCACTTCGCGACGATCTCGGCGTTCGCGACGTGGGCCTCCATCCGCTGCGGGAGCGTTTCGATGCCCTGGAGCAGCTGGAAGGCGTTGAAGGGCGACAGACACGCGCCGACGTCGCGCAGCTGTTCGACCCGGAGTTTGGTGCAGAACGCGTACTCGCCGAAGTTCTCCCAGAAGCGCAGGCCGTTGTAGCTCTGCACCGGCTCGGTAAAGCCCGGGAAGCGCTCGGAGCCCCAGTCGAAGCGTCCGGCCTCCACGACCGCGCCGGCGATCGAGGTGCCGTGGCCCCCCAGGAACTTGGTCGCCGAGTGGATCACGATGTCGGTGCCGAACTCGATCGGGCGGCACAGGTACGGTGTGGCGAAGGTGTTGTCGACCACGAGGGGGAGACCGTGGCCCCGCGCCACCTCGGCGAGTCCCTCGAGCTCGGCCACCGCGCCCGAGGGGTTCGCGATGATCTCGGTGTAGAGCATCTTGGTCTCGGGACGGATCTGCGCCTCGAAGTCCTTGGGGTCGGTGGTCGAGACGAAGCTCGTCTCGATTCCGAGCTTGCGCAGCGTCACGTCGAGCAGCGTGTAGGTCCCTCCGTAGACCCCGGCACTCGAGACGAGGTGGTCGCCCGCGCCGGCCAGCGTCGTGATGGTGAGAAACTCCGCCGCCATCCCACTCGCCGCCGCGACGGCGCCGATGCCGCCCTCGAGGCTCGCGATCCGCTCTTCCAGGGCGGCGTTGGTGGGGTTGCCGATGCGCGTGTAGATGCTGCCGAACTTCTGCAGGGCGAAGAGGTCGGCGGCGTCATCGGTGTCGTCGAAGACGTAGCTGGTGGTCTGGTAGATGGGAACCGCGCGGGCGCCCGTCGACGCATCGGGCTGGCCCCCGGCGTGGAGGGCGCGGGTGCGAAATCCCCATTGGCGATCGCTCATGGGCCGAGTGTATCGCGCCCGGGGGGGCTGGGCGGACCTCGCTGGCCAAGGGGCGCCCCGCGTCATATGTTGGCCCGATGACGCGAGGTCGAGGATAGACCGCGCGCGGCGCCCCGCGGAGGAGACACGATGGTTCGCGGAACACTGATCGCGTTGACGGCGCTGGTGCTGGCCTGCGGGGGCGAGCGCCCGGAGGGCTCGACGGCCACCGCACCCGGTGGGGGCGAGGGCACCGCGGGCTCGGAGGCGGCGTCGACCGCGGGGGGTCGCGCGGCCGGCGGGATGGTCGACGCGAGCGCAAGCGAACGTTGTCTGCGTCTGATGAGCGCCCGCGACTACGAGACGGCGGTGCAGGTCTGCGCCGAGGCCCTCGAGCTCGAGCCGTCGAACCTCGACGTCGAGCACGCGCTGGCCAAGGCGAAGTCGGAGGTGGCGAGCGCCGCCTACAACGCCGCCGATACGGCGAAGGAGGCGGAGGCCGCCGCCGGGAAGCTCCTCGAGTAGGACGACCCG
>JANQRO010000582.1 GCA_028284525.1 Myxococcota bacterium
CGGCCTCGCGCAGCGCGTCGACCGGGAGCGGGCCGACCCGGGTCGGGGGGCCCGCCTCGTCGGCGAGCTCGAGCACGGTGCGTCGGGTGATGCCCTCGAGCACGCCGCGCTCCGGCGTGCAGATCGTCCCGTCGCGCACGGCGAAGACGTTGAAGCCCGGACCCTCGGTGACGTGTCCCTGGGCGTCGGGCAGCACGGCGAGCTGGCCGCCCCGGTCGTAGGCCTCGAAGCTGCCGCGCACCAGGTCGCCCCAGTGAAAGTTCTTGATGGTGGGGTCGACCGACTCGGGGGGGATGCGGATCGTCCGCTCGGCGACGACCACGTGACACCCCTTTTCCTGGGCTTCGGGCTGCTGGATCCAGACGTAGGGGATCGCGTACGCGTAGAAGCGGTTGTGGAAGGTGCGCACGTCGCGGCTTCCGGCCACCGGGGTGCCCCGGGTCGCGATCATGTCGACGTAGGCATCGCGCAGACCGGTGCGCCGCACGCATTCGACGAGGATCTCCCGGAGCTCGGCATCGGAGACCGGCAGCTCCATCCGCAGCCCGGCGACGCTGCGCGCGAAACGCGCCAGGTGGGCATCGAGACGGAAGAATCGGCCCTTCCAGACGGCCACCACGTCGTAGGTGACGTCGGAGCGGGAGAAGCCGGTGTCGGTGATCGGCACCCGCGCCTCGGCGATCGGCACGTATTCCCCGTCGATCCAGGCGCAGCCCTCGGCGTAACGCGGGTCCATCGCGGCCCTCCTTGGCGGCACCCAGAGGATAGGACGAGGGGGCTCACGACGCGCCCGCGCTGGCGACGTCGGGGGGCGCTCCAAAGCTCGGGTCCGAGCGCGCGTCCCGCGCTGGGTCTGCGATACTCCGCGGCATGAAGTTCGGGGTCTTTCTACCCAACGGCAGCAACGGCTATCTGATCACCAAGGCGATCCCGCCCTACCTCCCCACCTGGGAGCTCAACCGGGACGTCACCCTCGAGGCCGAGCGCCAGGGCCTCGACTTCGTGCTCTCGATGATGAAGTTCCGCGGCTTTGGCGGCGAGACCGGGTTCTGGGACGCCTGTATGGAGTCCTTCACCTTGATGGCGTCGCTGGCCGCCGTCACCGACCGGATCGGTCTGGTACCGACGACGACGATCCTCGCGCTCCACCCGGCCTACGTCGCCCGGATGATGGCGACCCTCGACGACGTGAGCGACGGGCGCGCAGCCCTCAACATCGTCACCGGTTGGAACAAGCCCGAGTACAAGCAGATGGGGCTGTGGCGTGGCGACGCCTACTACGAGCAGCGCTACGAGTACGCCCTCGAGTACGTCCAGATCCTGCGCGCCCTGTGGCGCGAAGGACGGGTCACCCACAAGAGCCCCTTCTTCGACCTCGAAGACTGCAGCTGTCTACCGACCCCGGAGCACGAGATCCCGATCATCTCCGCGGGACAGTCGAACGCGGGGCGACGCTTCGTCGCCCAGGTGGGCGGGCACAACTTCGTGATGGCGCCCCCCGAACGCGTGCACGCGCTGGCGGCCGACCTCGATTCCCTGGGCGCCGAGACGGGGCAGGACGTGGCGACCTACGCGCTCCTCCATCTGGTGGCGGAGGAGACCGACGCCAAGGCCGAGCAGGTGTGCGCCGACATCGTCGCCGGCGGCGACATCGGCGCCATCCAGACGATGATCGCGTCGGCGCAGCTGGACACCGTCGAAGACGGCACCACCGAGCAGCTCCGCCGCTCCGGCGCCCAGGAGCTCCTGGGGGGGGACGCCGAGGAGGCCAACATGGCCTTCATGGGGATCCCGGCGATCGTCGGTTCCTACGAGACCGTGGCCCGCAAGATCGACGCCCTGGCCACCGATCCCAACGTCGCCGGCATCCTGTTCAGCTGGCCCGACTGGGTGTCCGGGATCCGCCGCTTCGGCGAGCGCGTGATCCCGCTCCTCGAGTGTCGCCGGGGTTGGGATCCCGAGCGCGACGGCGGCCTGCGCGGCGCCGGTCGGCGCCCGGCCTGAGCGCCCCCTTGGATCGACGACGGAGAGTTCCATGACGACGACGCGAGCGGCGACCCTCGAAGCGCTCTGGGAAGAGCACCTGCGCCACGAGTTCGACACCAAGCGCACCGACGCGACCCTCGACACGATGGTCGAGGACGCCTACGTGAACCACATCCCCACCCTCACCGGGGGGGTGGGCCGCGAGGCGCTGGGCGACTTCTACTCCCGTCACTTCATCCCGAAGATGCCCCCCGACACCGCGATCGACCCGATCTCGCGGACGATCGGCGAGGACACGATCGTCGACGAGTTCATCTTCCGGTTCACCCACACGATCGAGATGGACTGGATGCTCCCGGGGGTGGCGCCCACCGGGCGCGGCGTCGAGGTCCCCTTCGTCGTCGTGGTGCACTTCCGCGGCGACAAGCTGGCCCACGAGCACATCTACTGGGACCAGGCCTCGGTCCTCGCCCAGGTGGGTCTCCTCGACCCGTCGGTGCTCCCGGTCGCGGGAGCCGAGAGCGCGCGCAAGGCGGCCGACCCGCGGTGCGAACCGTCCAACCGTTTGATCGCACCCTCCTCCTAGCTCGCGACGCGCGGCGGACCGGGACCGTGGCCGGCGCCCTTCGCGAGATAGCCCCGCGGTACGTGGGCGGAGGGCCGCTGGACCTGGCGGCGGAGGATCGACCAGGCGCCGACCTGCTCGAAGACCCAGGTGCGCAGCGATTCGGGCCACAGGGTGGAGTGGTTGTAGATCCTCGCCCAGCGCTGGGTGTGCTCGGTGAGGGGGCGCTCGCGTCGCTCCCACAGACGTAGCGCCGGCTCGACCCGGGGGTGATCGTCGAGGGCCACGGCGAGGGCCAGCGCGTTCACCATCGCGGTTCCGCCGCCCTGGCCCAGGTCGGGGGCCATGGCGTGGGCGGCGTCGCCCACGATCGCGAGCCGTCCCCGCGACCACGCCGAGAGCTTCATCACCTCGAAGCGCGACCACATCACCCGCGACCAGTCGGCGTCGCGGTGGATGCGGACCATCAGGTCTTCCAGGTGCGGATAGGCGCGCTGCCACGAGGCGACGTCCAGCGGCAAGGTCTTGCCGGTCGTGTCGTGGGCCTGGCAGGAGAGGGCGAGGTAGAGCTCGTCCCGGCTGCTCGGGTTGGCGATGATGCGGCGCCGCCCGGACCAGTATTCGTAGTTCACCGCGGCGTCGCCGGGCTCCTCGGCCCGCTCGGCCGCACTGCGCGGGATCATCACCCGGAACGCGCCGCCCGCCGGGAGCGGGGTGCGCCGCACGCGCAGCCCCGAGCGCTCGCGCAGCGGCGAGTTCACCCCGTCGGCGCCCACCACGAGATCCGCGCGGAGTCGACGGCCGTCGTCGAGCTCGAGCACGCCGTCCGGGGTCCCCCCGACGGCCGCGGAGCCCACCTCGATCTCGACGCCCCGGGTCTTCGCGGCGTCGGCGAGGGTCTGGATCAGGTGCTCCCGCGAGACCCGGTAGGGCGGGGTGGGCGGCGTGAGGGTGAGGGTCGTCTCGTTGCGCACGTTGCGGGTCACGAGCCGGGACACCCGCATCGAGCCGGCCACCGCCTCCTCGAAGACCCCGAGCGCCTGCAACACCTTCACGCCGTTGCCGTGCATCGTGAGGGCGAAGCCCTCGGCGCGCAAAAAGGGCGTGCGCTCGTGCACCCGCACGCTCCAGCCGCGATCGGCCAGCGCCACCGCCGCTACCAGACCGGCGAAGCCGGCGCCGGCGATCTCGGCGTGTCGCCTGGGCGAATCGGTCATACTGCGCCTCCCTCCGCCGGCCCCCGGGCCGCTGCGAGTCCGTCCCGCCCCCAAGACCCCGGGGAAGAGTATGCAGAGGATCGAAGCCGCCACCATTTGCATCGACCGCGTCGTCGAGAGCGAGGGGCCCCTGTACCCGACCGAGGTGTTGTTGCCGACGCTGTCCGCCGAACAGCTCGCCGCCGAAGCCCCGCGGCTCACCCCGCGCTGTATCGACCCCGCTAGCGGGCTCCTCGTCTTGAGCGTGCACAGCTTCGTCGTGCGCACGCCCCGCCGCACCCTCCTGGTCGACGCCTGCGTCGGCAACGACAAGGAACGCCCGGGTTTTGGCGACTGGCACCGACAGCAGAGTCCCTACCTGGAGCGTCTCGCGGCGCTCGGGCTGCGACCCGCCGACATCGACGTCGTCTGCTGCACCCACCTCCACCCCGACCACGTCGGGTGGAACACACGACTCGCGGACGGTCGCTGGGTGCCCACCTTCCCCAACGCCACCTACCTCTTCGGCCGCGTCGAGTGGGAGCAGTGGAGCCGCTACGCGGCCAGCGCCCCCGAGGCGCGGGAGGGTCCCTATCCTCCCCCCGTCGCCGACGTCCTCGGTGTCTGCTACCGCGACAGCGTGGCCCCGGTGGTGGAGGCCGGTCTCTCGGAGCTGGTCGACGACGGCTACACCGTGGACGACGGCATCGCGCTGCGGCTGGCCCCGGGCCACACCCCCGGCAACGCCGTCCTCGAGATCGATCGGCCGGGGTTGCGGGCCGTGCTCTCCGGTGACGTCGTGCACCACCCGCTCCAGGTACGCTTTCCCGACGTCTCGAGTGCCTTCTGTGTCGACCCCGCGCGCTCGGCGCGGACCCGCCGCACCTGTCTCGCCGCCTGGGCGGCCGACGAGCGCCTCGTGCTCCCCGCCCACTTCCCGGCGCCCACCGCGGGCCGGCTCCGCCCGGACACCGATGGGTTCGCGTTTTCCTTTCTCGACCCGGACGCTTAGCGCGGCGCGGAAATTGCCGGTTGACTTCGCTTTGGCCGTCGCCGGAGACTCTTGCGGACCGCGCGAACGCCCAACCCGGGGAGGAAAGACCGATGGAGAACGTGACGATTACGCCCATGTACGCCGGTATGCTCGGAATCATCCTGTTGGTGCTGAGCATCCGCGTGGTCGCCGTCGTCCGCGCCAAGGGCAACGTCGGCTACGGCGACGGGGGCAACCCCGACTTTACGACGGTGGTGCGGGGACAGGGGAACTTCGTCGAGTACGTCCCCTTGATCGTGATCCTGATCGGAATGGCCGAGGCCGGCGGGACCTCGTCGACCTGGGTCCACGCGATGGGTGGCGCGTTGGTGGTGGGCCGGATCCTGCACCCCATCGGCCTCACGAACACGCCGGGGATCAACCCCTTCCGCTTCGTCGGCACCAACCTCACCTGGATCACGCTGCTGGCGTCGTCGATCTTCGTGCTGCTGAACACGCTGGGCTAGACCCCGCGGGCCAGGGGCGCGCCGCCCCCGGCGCTGCGCTCTGTCGTTGCTACGGCCCCGCCGACCGGGCGAGGTCGCGGTAGACGATCCGCACGAAGAGCTCGGGCTTCAAGAAGCCGTCTCCCCAGACGGCGTCGAACTCGGCGGTCGGCGCCATCGCCACCACCTCGTCTTCGCTCTTGCCCTGGGCGATGGCCGTCTCGATCCGCGTCTTCACCGCGTTCAGCACGTCTCGGAAGGCGCGGAGCTCGTCGGGATTGGAGAGCGGCCCGTGGCCGGGGATCACCCGAGCGCCCGGTGCGAGTCGCGCCAGCGCCTCGTCGGCGGCGGCGATGATCCCGGCCAGGCTGCCCCCCGCGTCGATGTCCACGAAGGGGTAGAAGCCGTTGACGTAGACGTCGCCCATGTGGACCACGTCGCGCCCTTCGAACCACACGATGGAATCGCCGTCGGTGTGGGCGTTGGGGACGTGCTCGACCCGGATCCGGATGCCGGCCAGGTGGAAGGACACGGTCTCGGGAAAGGTGAGCACCGGGAGCGCGTCCCCCGGCGCGGGGGGGACCTGGCGATCGAAGGCGCTCATCACCTGCTCCGCGCTCATCCGGGTGCGCACGTTCTCGTGGGCGACGACCGCCGTCCCCGTACGCGCGAGGTTCTCGTTCCCCCCGGTGTGGTCGCCGTGCCAATGGGTGTTGATGACGAAGCGGATCGGGTTCCCGTCGATGGCCCGCACCGCCGTGCGGATCTTCTCGGTGAGCGGCGCGTACTGGTCGTCGATGAGGAGCACGCCGCCGTCGCCGCTGACCACGCCGATGTTGCCTCCCCGGCCCACCAGCATGTGGATGCCCTCCGCGACGGGCACCGTCTCGATCTGGACGGCGTCGAACTCGTCGGCGCGCGACCCGGTCGCGACCAGCAGCTGCGACAGGAGGGCGGCGCCACCCAGGGCGCGCAGGATCGGTCGGCACATCATCGGTCCTCCGGTTCACGGGGCGGGCGCGTCCCGTCGCCGTCGCGGACGTCGTCGGGGAGGGTCTCGAGGGCGCGGTGAAGGGCCGTGGCGACGCGGTCGCCCCAGCGGTCCCGACCCCCGTCGCTCTCGAGGTGGTCTTGACGAATCTCGATCAAGGTGTGGGCGAGGCCGCGGGCTTCGCCGTGCACGGGGATGCCGTAGTCGTGGTGGTCTTCGACCTGGTAGGGGTCGTTGTCGCCCAGACAGAGCGAGCGGTCGCGCCCGAGCTCGTCGAGGAGCGCCCGCGACAGCGCGCGGTAGCGCTGATAGAGGAGGCCCGCGTCCCAGGGTCGCGTTTCGCCCCGGTAGACCGGTGTGAAGCTGTGGAGGGCGATCAGCACGCTCCGTTGTCCCGAGGCGGCGCGCGCGTCGAGCACACCGCGAATCGCGTCGTGGTAGGGCGCAAAGATCTCGCGCCGCCGCGCCTCGACGGCGGGGGCGTCGAGGGCGCGGTTCCCCGGCACCTCGGTGTCTTCGCTGCGCAGCGGGATCGAATCGGGGGCGACGAGCGGCCGGTTGCAGTCGATCACCAGACGCGAGTAGCGCTGCACGACGAGGGGCGCGTCGAGGGCGTCCGCGAGCAGACGACCCAACGCCTCGGCCCCGCGGTCCCAGGCGATGTGTCGGTCGAGCTCGCCGGCGTCGAGGCCCAGACCGTCGAGCGCGGCCGGGACGCGTTTGCCGGCGTGGTCGCAGGTGAGGACGAAGGGCGAGCGGCCGCCCGCTCGCAGCACCTCGTAGGGCGCCGGGTCCTCCGGTCCGAGGAGGCGCGGCGGCGCGTCGTCGCTGCGCCGGTCGTCGTGGTCGGGGGCTCGCGTCACCGGCGCGAGTATGACACGGACCGCGCTGCTACCCTCCCGTCCGCTGCCGTCCCGTGTCGCCGGAGGCTCCTATGGACATTGGTTTCTTCTCGATGCCGTCTCACCCGCCCGAGCGCGATCTGCGCGAGGGGCACGAATGGGACCTCCAGACGATCCGCTGGGGAGACGAACTCGGGATGAGCGAGGCGTGGATCGGCGAGCACCACACCGCGCCCTGGGAGCCCAACCCGGCACCGGACCTGCTGGTCGCCCAGGGCTTCTCCCAGACCGAGCGGATCCGACTCGGGCCCGGCGGCTTCCTGCTGCCCTACCACCATCCCGCCGAGCTGGCGAACCGCGTCGCCGCCCTCGACCACATCTCCCAGGGCCGTCTCAACTTCGGGATCGCCGCCAGCGGTCTCCCCAGCGACTGGGCGATGTTCAACGTCGACGGGCTCTCGGGCGAGAACCGCGACATGACCCGCGAGGCCCTCGACATCATCCTGCGTCTGTGGGACGAGGACGAGTTCGACCACCAGGGCAAGTACTGGCACGTCACCAAGACCGGCCGCATGGTGGAGTCGCTGGTGCCCCACCTGGCCCCGCTCCAGGATCCCCATCCGCCGATCGGTGTCGCCGGGCTCTCGGCCAACTCGGACACCCTGAAGCTCGCCGGCGAGCGCGGCTTCCTGCCGATGAGTCTCAACCTGAACCCGGCCTACGTGTCGAGCCACTGGAGCGCCGTCGAGGCCGGCGCCCAGAGCGCCGGGCGCACGGCGCAGCGCCGCGACTGGCGGATGGTGCGGGAGGTCTTCGTCGCCGAGACCGACGAGGAGGCCTGGCGTCTCTCGGTCGACGGCATGATGGGTCGGATGTACAGCGAGTACTTCCTGCCGCTGCTCGGGAACTTCGGCTTCCTCGAGTACTTCAAGACCGACCCGGCGGTGGCCGACAGCGACGTGACCCCGGCCTACTGCGCCGAGAAGAACTGGCTGATCGGCTCCCCCGACACCGTCGCCGAGAAGCTCGAGGCGGTGTACGACGCCGTCGGCGGGTTCGGGACGCTCCTGGTCTTCGGCTTCGACTACGCCGAGACGCCCGAGGCGTGGCACACGTCGATGGGGCTGCTGATGAACGAAGTGCTGCCCAAGGTGAAGCACCTGACGCCGAGCGCGCCCTAGGCCGCCGCTCCGCGGGGTGGTCGGGGCGGCGTCGGTGGAGGGCGTCCCGGCCCCGCGCGAGGGAGGGAGATCCGTGGACCGACGCGACATCGAGTTCGACAGCGAGGGGACACGACTCTCTGGCTGGCTGTGGCGGCCCGAGTCGCCGGGTCCCCACCCGGTGCTGATCCTGACCCACGGGCTCAGCGGCATCATCGACCTCGGGATCGATCTCTACGCCGAGCGCTTCGTCGACGCGGGGTTTGCGTGTCTCGCCTACGACCACCGCAACTGGGGGCGCAGTGCCGGCTGGCCGCGCTGCGAGAGCGACCCCTGGCGCCAGGTGGCCGACATGCGCGAGGCGGTCTCCTTCGCCCGCACGCTGCCCGACATCGACCGCGAGCGTCTCGGGATCTGGGGCACGAGCTACGCGGGGGGCCACGTACTCACCGTCGGCGCCCTCGACCGCCGGGTGCGCTGTGTCGTCTCCCAGGTGCCGCTCATTTCGGGGCGACGCACCTTCGACGCGTGGGTTCCCGTGGAGAAACGCGAGGGCTTCCTCGCGCGCCTCGCCGCCGACCGCGATGCGCGCGCCCAGGGCCACCCGCCGGCCACCACCGCCGCCGCGACCCCCGGCTCCGAGACCGAGGAGTGGGTGCGTCACTTCGACCCCGACGGCAGGGTCTACGACAACCGCATGACGGTGCGCAGCCTGGAGCTGCTGCGCACCTACGAGCCGATCTCCTTCGTGGGTGACATCGCGCCGACACCGCTACTCATGGTGATCGCCGACCACGACACCACCACGCCGACGGACTGGCAGGTGGAGGCCTTCGAAGCCGCGGGCGACCCGAAGCGTCTGGTGCGCATCGACTGCCGTCACTACGAGCCCTACAGCAGCCACCTCCCCGAGGCGGCGGCCGCCGCCACCGACTGGTTCAAGACCCATCTGCTCTAGCAGAGGGGACCGCTAGGACTCGCGGCGGAACACCAGCATCTGGTTGTTGGCGGGCATCGCGATCCGCTCCTCGAGGTGCAGGCCGCGTTCGCCGGCGCGGGTCGTCACCGCTTCGAGGTCGCGGATCCCCCAGCTCGGGTCGCGGCCCCGCAGCGAGGCATCGAAGGCGGCGTTGCTCTCGGCGGTGTGCGCGCCGTCGATGCGGTAGGGCCCGTAGAGCACCAGCGGTGCGCCCGAGGGCAGTACCCGCGCGGCACCGTCGAGGAGCCCGAGACACACCTCCCAGGGAGCGATGTGGACCATATTGGCGTTGAAGACGGCGTCGCAGCGCTCGATCGGCCAGGGATGGGTGCGGGCGTCGAGCAGCAGGGGCGGGTGGACGCGCGCGCCGGCGCTCCGCGCATGGGCGGCCCAGCCCTCGATCGAGGCGAAGGCCTCCGGGTCGGGCTCGCTCGGCTGCCACGCGAGGTGGCGGAGCTCGGAGGCGAAGAAGGCGCCGTGCTGACCGGTGCCGCTGGCCACCTCGAGCACCAGGGCCGGATCGGGCAGCACGCGTCGGAGCACCGCCAGGATCGGCTCCCGGTTGCGCCCGGTGGCGGGCGCATCGCGCCGCGGGTCGCCGGAGTCGTCGGGCGCGCCCATGGCCCGGTACCATAACGTCCCCAACGCGGAGGTCTCGAATGGCACAACCCGTCTGCGCAATCGTCGGCATCGGCCCCGGAAACGGCGAGGCCTTCGCGCGTCGCTACGCGAAGGAGGGCTACCAGGTCGCGCTGCTCTCGCGCAGCCAGGAGCGCATCGAAGCGGTGGCCAAGGCCACCCCCGGTGCCCAGGCCTTCGTCTACGACGCCGCCGACCCCGCCGCGGCGGGGCCGGTCTTCGAGGGCGTGCGCGGCGCCCTGGGTCCGGTCGACGTACTGATCTACAACGCGGGCGGTGGCCGCTTCGTGTCGATCGACGACACCACCCTCGAGGACATGCGCGACTCCTGGGCCGTGAACACGGAGGGCCTGTTCGCCGCCACCAAGGCGGTGCTTCCCCAGATGCGCGCCTCGGGCGGCGGCAACATCGTCGTGATCGGGGCGACCGCCTCGGTGAAGGGGGGCGCCCGTTCGGCTCCCTTCGCCTCGGCCAAGGCCGCCCAGCGCAGCCTCGCCCAGTCGATGGCGCGTCACCTGGGCCCGGAGGGCATCCACGTCTCCTACGTGGTCGTGGACGGCATCATCGACATTCCGAACACCCGCAAGGCGATGCCCGACCACGGCGACGAGTTCTTCATGGGCCCCGACGCCATCGCCGACGCGGTGTGGGCGCTGAGCCAGCAGGACCGCTCGGCCTGGAGCTTCGAGATCGACCTGCGCCCCTTCGGAGAGAAGTGGTAGACGCGCGCTCCCGCCGGCGCCGTTAGAGCACGTAGCGCCGCGCGCGCTCGCGGGCGAAGTCGCGGAGCTTCTCCTCGAGGTCCCGCGGCAGGCCCTCGAACGCGACCCCCATGCCACAGGGGAGCATCGAGCCCTGGGCCTGGTCGGGTCCCATCCGGTAGAGCACGCGGGTCGCGACCTCGATCGGGAGCCCCTCGAAGTCGAACTCGAGCTGCGGCGTCTCGTTGGGCGGGAGCGGGTGCGCCATCTCGACGTAGGCGCCCTTGGCCGAGATCGTGTAGAGCACCCCGAAGGAGCGGGTGCCCCCGATCACCAGCCAGCAGAGCTGGTTGGCGGGAGCGCGGGGCTCGCGGCGGGGCGCGATCTCACGCTCGAGCACCATCGCCGCGTTCACCACGAAGCGCAGCTCGCCGTCGTCGTAGGGCGCGAAGAGCGCGTGCTCCACCCCCGCCTTGCGCAGCCGGTCGCAGACCGCGGGGTCCGGTCGATCGCCGATCAGGACCACCGGCGCGTCGCGCAGGCTCGTCCGCTCCACCACGCTGCGCGCCACCTCGAGGACGCCGGTGTCGATCCGCGGGCTCGCCAGGATCGCGCGGATCCGCCCTTCGGCTTCGTAGGCCAGCAGACGCGCCTCGTCTTCCCACTTCGTGTACAAGACGTCGAGTCCCATCCGGATCAGCCGCAGCGCCACCGGCGCCAGGGCCTCGCCCTCCGGATCGTCGAGCAACAACGCACAGGGCTCGCCCGCCATCCCACTTCGCCTCCCGCGACACGCTTCGGTGTGCGCGGGCCCCGGCTTGAAAGCGAAGCGCTGAATCCGGCCTCGGTGCTTTCCCCCACTTCCCCGCGCACTCCTTGCGTACGACGTGACTTCGGCGCAGGTCGGGATCCGAAGCGCTCGCTGTTGCTGAGGTTCACAAGTAGGAGGTGGATCGCGCCTTGCGCCGCGTCTCAGGTTGGCGACCGCGGTCGACGACGGGGCGATCCGCAGCCCGTCCCGATCGCGCCGCGGAACCGCGCCGCACGACGGTCATCGCCGGAGCGATGGGCCCGCGGCAACCGTCCCCGAATTCCGCGGGCTGCTACACCAGTGTCGACATCTGCCGCATGAAGCGGCGGGCGCTCGGGTCGAAGCGGTCTCGGCCGTGCATCAGACCCATCGCGTCGAAGAACACGAGGTCGCCCACCTTCCACTGGTGGACATAGATGAGCTCGTCGCGGGTCTGGTGGGTGTGGAGCTCGGCGAGGAGAGCGTCGCTCTCCGTCTTGTCGAGGCCGACCAGGTGGGTCGTCATCCCCGGGCTCACGTAGAGCATCTCGCGCCCCGAGTCGGGGTGACGTCGGATCACCGGGTAGTCGCTGCTCGGGATCGGGGTGTGGGTCTTGCCGGTGCGGCGGTTGCGTGCCTGCTTGCGACGCACCGTCTCCTCCATCAGGACGAGGTCCTCGTCGGGGACGGCGCGTCGCACGTCGTGGTGGGCGCGTAGCGGGCGCAGCCGCTCCACCGTCTCGCAGGGCAGCGTCTCGAGGGCGGTGTAGCTGTCGCAGAAGTACGTGGGGCAGGGCGTGTCGGGGATCTCGACGGCTTCGAGCAGGGTCTCCTTCGCGGTGCGCGGCATGTAGGAGTAGTCGAAGTGCCAGTTGAGGGCGGCGCTGTCGGCGGTGCCGAGGGGATCTCCGGCCTCGTCCTTCAGGTTGGTGATCGGGAGGACCTCGGGGCGGCTCGAGGGATCGCCGAAGATGGTGGCCCCGGGAGCGAGCTCGCCGAAGTGGGCGCCGAGCTCGACGAGCTCGTCGTCGCTGGGCCGGGGGTGTCCGCGGAACACCAGCACCAGGTGGCGGCGCAACGCCCGGGTGGCCCTGGCGGGGGCGTCGGCGGAGGGCGGCGCGCCGGGCACCCAGCCGCCC
>JANQRO010000025.1 GCA_028284525.1 Myxococcota bacterium
CTCGGCAGCGGCGCGGCGACCCTCTCCCTCCCGACGGGGCTGATCGGAAGCCTGAGCCTCGGCGTCGCCATCGACGACTCCGTACACCTGCTCGTCGGCTACATGCGGCTTCGCAGGGCCGGGCAGACGCCGGAGGGCGCCATCGCCCAGACCGTGCGGGACGTGGGCCGGCCCGTCGTCGTGACGTCGGCGATGCTCGTCGCCGGGTTCCTCACGATCATGCTCTCGGGGTTCGCGACGCTCCGCGAGTTCGGCGCCCTCACCGCCATCACGATGCTGCTCTGCCTGGGCACCGACCTCCTCCTCCTGCCGGCCCTTCTGGCGCGATCGCGCGTGTAGACGTCCCTGCCTGGTGGCCCGGTCACCCTAGGCACTGACCGTGTGATACTGGCGTCTCAGCGCCGGTTGCGTCCCAGCCGCATCGGATCGAACAGCTTCTCCGACAGTTCCGGGTTGGGCTCGACCTTGTCGGTGTAGAGCCACGAAGACGTCGAATCGCTCAGGTCGGTCATGACGATCTCCATCGGGATCCAGGCGTCCCCGTGACGCTCGATCCGGCCGCGCGGCGCCGCCATCACGTTGCGCTCGTGGCCGGCGTGCGCCCAGTTGAGCGTCTTCAGCGGAACGAAATACTCCTTGTCGATCCACAAGAGACTCTTCATGTATTGCGGCTTCGATTCCGGGTGATAGGTGACCATGACCACGTAGACGGCGACCCCGTCGAGCTCCTCGTCGGGTCTCCGCTCGTACGTCGCTTCGTCGAGCACCTTGACGGCGACAAGGTCCTCGAGCGTGAAATCGGTGCCAAAAACCGTCTCTTCGCTCGTGCGCATCCGCATCACCTTGCCGCGCGCCCGCGAATAGTTGAAGCCTTCGTTCTCCGTTCGATACTTCTCGATGAAGAGGTAGCCCGCGTCCCGTCGGCTGGTGGGGTAGGTGTATTTCATCACCGACTTGGAGATCACGCCGTCCTCGTCGGGCCTCCCGTCGACGCGGTAGTCCCGAAACCGTGCCCAAAACCGCGACTCCTGCCGGTCTCCGCTTTGATCCTCGGAGATCGTGCGCTGTTCCATCGTCGACGTGGAGAGCTTGTTCTCGAGGAGACGGGCATAGATCGCCTCGCCGTCCAAGCCGTCCTCGAAGACGACGGGCTCCACCGCCTCGGACGAGACCACCACAGCGCAGACAAGCGCGCCCGCTATCGCCAGACCGTGAACGTTCGACATCTGCCATCTCCTACGACCACAATGCCACCGGGTCCCTTGTCGTGGACAGATTCTGGAAGCCACCAGACGGCCTGTCAAACGACCACGTCGGTTCGCCGTGCCGGCCCGTTCCGCAGCGGTCTTCAGTCGATCAGTCGATTGACGGCGCACACGATCGCTCGCAGCGACGCGATCACGATGCTTCCGTCGCGGCCGACGCCGAAGCGGCGTTTGCCCTCCGGGGTCGAGCATTCCACGTACGCCACGGCTTCCGCCTCCGCGCCCTCGCTCAACGCGTGCTCGTGGAAATCGCCGACGCCGATCTTGATGTCGAGATCGCGCGCCAGCGCGTCGACGAAGGCGTCGATCGGGCCGTTCCCGTAGCCTTGGATCGACTCGACCTTCCCCCCGCACTTCACTGCGGCCACGATCACGCGCGGCCCGCGCTCGTCGCCGTCGGCCGCAGAGACCTCGTGCTCGACGAAGGCGTAGGGCTCCTCGCGCGCCAGGTACTCGGCGGCAAAGAGCCGACCCAGGTGTTCGGTGTCGACCTCTTCGCCGGTCTCGTCCGCCGCCAGCTGGACGACCTTCGAGAACTCGATCTGCAAGCGCCGGGGCAGCTCGAAGCCGTGCTCGTGCTCCATCACGAAGGCCACGCCGCCCTTCCCGCTCTGGCTGTTGATTCGGATCACCGGCTCGTAGTCGCGCCCGACGTCCGCCGGGTCGATGGGGAGGTACGGCACCTCCCAGATCTCGGCTCGCGCCCGCTCGCGCGCCGCGATGCCCTTGCGGATCGCGTCCTGATGAGAGCCCGAGAAGGCCGTGAAGACCAGATGTCCGGCGTAGGGGTGTCGCTCGTGCACGGGCAACCGATTGCAATGCTCCACCACTTCCACGACCGAGCGGATGTCGCTGAAGTCGAGCTGTGGATCGATCCCCTGTGTGTACAGGTTCATCGCCAGTGTGACCAGGTCGACGTTGCCCGTGCGCTCGCCGTTGCCGAAGAGCGTGCCCTCCACCCGGTCGGCCCCGGCCAACACCGCGAGCTCTGCGGCGGCGACCGCGCAGCCGCGATCGTTGTGCGGGTGCACCGACAGCACGATCGCGTCGCGTCGAGAGACGTTGCGGCCAAACCACTCGATCTGGTCTGCGAACACGTTCGGCGTCGTCATCTCGACCGTCGCGGGCAGGTTCAGGATGACCGGCGCTTCGGGGGTCGGCTCCCAGACGGCCATGACCGACTCGCAGATTTCGACCGCGAAGTCGAGCTCCGTACCCGTGAAACTCTCGGGTGAGTACTCGAACACGAACTCGGTTTCGCCACGGCGTTCCGCCAGAGCGCGCACGAGTGTGGCGCCCTCGACCGCGATGTCGACGATCCCGGGTCGGCCGCGCTCGAAGACGACCCGGCGTTGCAGCTCGGAGGTCGAGTTGTAGAGATGGACGATCGCGCGCGGTACGCCTTCGAGGGCGTCGAAGGTCTTCGTGATCAGGTCCTCGCGGGCCTGCGTCAGCACCTGGATCGTCACGTGGTCGTCGAGCTCGCCGGCCTCGACCAGCCAGCGCACGAAGTCGAAGTCGGCCTGCGAAGCCGAGGGGAACCCGACCTCGATCTCACCAAACCCGACCTCGCGCAGCGCCTTCCACATCAAGCGCTTGCGGTCGGTGCCCATCGGCTCGACGAGCGCCTGGTTGCCGTCGCGAAGGTCGACGCTGCACCACACCGGTGCGCGCTCGAGCACGCGATCGGGCCACTGCCGGTCGGCGAGCGCTCCCGGCCCGAAGCTCGAGGGGCGGTACTTGCGGGTGGGGTCCGGCATGCGGTGGTTCGTGGTCTCTGTCGACACGGTCGCTCTCCGTTCGATGGACCCCGCCCGCCGCCTCGACCCTCGGGGTTCGCGTCTCGTCTGTTCTCGTAGGCACCACAACGCGAAGCCCCCTCCGGCCAGTTCGGCGGGAGGGGGCTTCGCGTTTCGTCTCTCGTGGACCTGCGCTCAGCTTCCTCCCGCCCCCATAAGGAGCAGGTTCGCAAGGAGCAGGCCGAGGAGCAGAGCGCAAGCCGGGCGGAGAGCGCTTCGCGCGCCCGCGCTGCCTCGGTGGTTCTGCTCGGTCGTTCCGTTCATGACGGTCCTTGATTAGTCGAAGCGCGCCTCCAGGTCAAGCGCGACCGGCGGTGATCGTCTGCAGACCGGGCGATCGGGAGCCCCGCATCGCTAGCGAAAGCCCCCGACACCCTGAACACTCTGGGCCGGGTCGACCGCGCCCGCGCCCGCCGAGGAGACCGTCATGGACTGCGTCCGCACGCCCGACGAGCGCATTGCGAACCTGCAAGAGACCCGGGGGCCGGGGGTCGCGGAGCCTCTGATCGCGATCGCGTTCATGCGTGCGCACCCCGGTGGGATGAGCGAGACGACGTGAACCACGCCACACCGAGGAGCTCCCGATGAAGGTCCGCATCGCGGTGAGCCCGCCGATCGCGGCGCTGGGCGACGAGACCTTCCCGGTCTACCTGGACGATTGCGAGCGGCTGGGCTTCGACACCCTGTGGCTCTCGGACCTCCCGCTCGGCGCGCTGGGCGACCCCCTCGTGAGCCTCTGCTACGCGGCGGCGGCGACGAAGCGGCTGAAGCTCGGCGCCAACATCGTGCCCCTGGGCCGCAACCCGCTCTGGCTCGCGAAGCAGCTCGCCCAGCTCGATCGGCTCTCCCAGGGCCGGCTCCTCCTCTCCTTCGTCCCCGGCCTGGGCGACCCCGCCGAGCGCGCAGCGCTGGGCTATGCGACGGGCCACCGCGGCCGGGCCGTCGACGAGATGATCGACCTCCTGCGCCGTTGGTGGGACGGCAAGCGGGTGAGCGCCGAGTTCGCCGGCTTCCGCTACGACGACGTCCCCGTCTCGCCCCAGCCGATCCAGACCCCCCTCGAGATCTGGCTCGGCGGCCATGCCCCCGAGGCGCTCTCCCGGGTGGCGCGCATGGCCGATGGTTGGCTCACGGCGACCGTCACCCCCGAAGAGGCCGGCGCCGGCCGCGCCACGATCGAAGCCGAAGCGGCGGAGCTCGGCCGCGTGGTCGATGCCGAGCACTTCGGGATCAGCATCCCCTTCGGCCGCAAGGCCCCGCCGGAGTCGTCGCTCGCCCTGCTGCGCAAGCGCCGCAAGGACGGCGACCTCGAGGGTGTCCTCGCCATCGGCGGCCCGACGCTCCGCGACCTCGTCTCCGCCCACATCGACCAGGGCCTCAGCAAGTTCGTCGTGCGCCCGGCCTACGTTGCAGACCCCGACGTCGACTGGCGCGGCGAGCTCGCCTGGCTGGCCGACACCCTGCTCCCGCTCCAGACCTGAGACGACGCCTCCGAACTCCTGACGCACGTCGCGCGATTCGCGGCCCGACACACGCCGAAGGGACCCGGGATGCCGACACTACTCGGCTCGGGTCTCGGCGTCGTCGGGGGCCGGCGGCCCGTCCCCCGCACCGCTCCCCTCCGGCGCCCCCTCGATCACCACCTCGAGCTCGCGGCGCTGGCGGTAGATCTCGCGCAGCCGCCGGGTCTTCTCCATCTCGATGCGGAGCTCCTTCAGCGCGGCTTCGGCCGAGAGCTTGTGGTCCTCGACCGTCACCCCGACGTTGGCGCAAGGATCGAGCATGTAGGGCCCACAGGCCGGGCTGCGACAGCAGTAGCGGGCGAACTGCACGAAGCGCTCGGGCGGAAAGGGGAGCTTCGCGACGTTGATCGTGTTGACCGCGTCGGGGTAGAGGTCGCGGAGCTTCTGGAAGATCCCCTCGGCCTCTTCGAGCTCGCCGCGGCGCCACGCCATCAGCATGTCGTTGAACATCATCGAGCTCGCCGGCGCCCCGTTGCGCAGGCCGCGGTCGTTCCAGCTCTCCGCCTCGGTGAGCCGGTCCATGTAGATGTAGATCTCGGCGATGTTGGTGTAGGCCACCCCGCTCGGGTGGAGCGAGAGTGCGTTGCGGAAGCCGCGTAGCGCCCTGTCGAGGTCGCCCCGGTAGGCCTCCATCATCGCCAGGTAGAAATGGGGGCGGTCGTCCTCGGGGTCGATCTCCACCGCCGCCG
>JANQRO010000069.1 GCA_028284525.1 Myxococcota bacterium
ACGGCAGCCACCCGCGGCATCCCGACGACCCGTTGCATCGTCCACAACATGTTGAGGCACACCGTCGAGACGCCGAGCTCTTCGACTCGCCGCGTCGACCTGTTGGTGGCGGCGCCGGTCTGACCGGACTGCTGCCGGTCCGTGGGACTGGTCGCGCGGCGAGTCGAAGAGCTCGGCGTCTCGACGGTGTGCCTCAACATGTTGTGGACGATGCAACGGGTCGTCGGGATGCCGCGGGTGGCTGCCGTGGAGCACCCCTTCGGGCGTCCCTACGGTGACGTCGACGACGCCGACACCCAGCGCGCCGTCTTGCGCGCGGCGCTCGACGTCGCGGCCACGGTGCGCGAGCCGGGCAGCGTGTCGCACCTCCCCTTCGTCTGGCACGAAGAGCCCAAGCAGACCCGGTGGCACCCGCCGGAGCCCGCTCCGATCATCCTGTTGATGAAGGAGCAGCAGGCCAAACGACAAGCCGCGAAGCGCTAGCCGCACGCCGCGGTGGGAGGACCCATGAGTCTGCCGATCTCCGCCGATTCGCACGTGGTCGAGACGCCCGAAGCCTTCGCGGGGTTGGCCGAGCGCTTTGGCGACGCGGCGCCGCGGATCGCCGAGACCCCGCGAGAGGGCGAGGGCATGGTGGTGCCGGGCGACCCGGTCGGCGCGGTCGGCGCCGGCCGGATGGGCATCGCCGGACGGCGTCTCGACCCGGGGCGCCCCCTCGACCGGCGTCCGGGCCACAAGCCCGCGCCCGAAGACCCGAAAGATCCCGCGGTGCGCTCGTGGATCTGCGAGGGCTACGCGGGGCTGCGCAAGGGCATCGTCGACCCCTCCCAGCGTCACGCCGACCAGGACACCGACGGGGTGGGCGCCGAGGTGCTCTACCCGAGTTTCTTCTTTCGCGTGTTCAGCCTCGAGAACACGGCGTTGGTGGAGGCGGCCTTTCGCAACTACAACGACTGGATCGCCGACTACCAGAGCCGGGCGCCGGAGCGTCTGGTGGGACTCGCGCTGCTCCCGCTCCACGATCCCGAGGCCGGGGTCCGGGAGCTCGACCGGGTGCTCGCCAAGGGATTTCGCGGGGCCTGTATCCCGTGCACCGCGCCCGCGGAGCGGCCCTATCGCGACCCCGCCTACGAGCCGATCTGGGCGCGCGCCGAGGAAGCGCGGCTCCCGCTCTCGATGCACATCGGCACCGGCGCCTCGGCGGGAAGCTGGGAGACGTTGGTACGCAACGCGATCAGCGGATACGCGAGCGCGCCGCAGGCCGCGCAGGACACCGTGTGCGAGCTGATCTGCCAGGGTGTGGCGCACCGCCACCCGGACCTTCCCTTTGTCGTCACCGAGTTCAACGCGGGCTGGATCCCGACCTGGCTCGAACGTCTGGACCAGGGCTACGAGCGCCAGCCCAGCGCGGCGGCGGCGGAGCTCGATCGGCTGCCCAGCGAGTACTGGGCCCGACAGTTCTACGCGACCTTCGAAGACGACCGCGCCGCAGTGTTGACCCGGGAGCTGATCGGTGTCGACCGCCTGCTCTGGGGAAACGACTACCCCCACCGCGACTCCACCTGGCCGGCCTCTCGCGCGCTCCTCGACGAGCTCTTCGAGGGCGTGGATGACGCCGAGCGCGCCGCGATGACCGCGGGCAACGCCGCCGCCCTCTACGGCTTCTAGGCTGCACGGCGGTGCGGGTCGAGACCCTCCTGCCGCTGGGCAAGCTCGACCCGGGGCTGCGCGCGCCGGAGGAGCCCCTCGATCTCTCGGCGGTCGGCCGGGACGCCGGGCGCGTCGAACGCCTGGGCTACGACGGGCTCGTCGTCGAGGAGACCAAGGACGACCCCTTCCAGGTGATGGCGCTGGCCGCCCAGGCGACGACGCGCTTGCGACTCGGCACCTCGGTGGCGATCGCGTTTCCGCGGAGCCCCACCGTCACCGCGATGGCCGCCTGGACCCTGCAGAAGCTGTCGCGCGGGCGCTTCACCCTGGGCCTCGGCTCCCAGGTCCGCGGCCACATCGTGCGTCGCTATGGCTTTGCGTGGAGCGCCCCGGGGCCCTGGATGCGCGAGTACGTCGAGGCGTTGCGCGCGGTGTGGCGCTGCTGGCAGGAGGGCGTCCCCCTCGCGCATCGCGGCGAGCACTACCGGCTCGACCTGATGGTGCCCCTCTTCGACCCGGGGCCGATCGAGCACCCGGAGATCCCGGTGCAGATCGCGGCGGTGAACCCCTACATGTGTCGGGTCGCGGGGGAGGTCGCCGACGGCGTGCGTCCCCACCCCGTCTGCTCGCCGCGCTACATCGAAGAGGTGATGCTCCCCGCCGCGGCCGACGGCGCGGCGCGCGCCGGTCGTCCCTTCGACGACTTCGCCGTCGCGATGAAGCCCCTCGTCGCCACCGGGCCGGACCCGACCACCCTGGAGGCGCGGATCCAGACCGCCCGCGCCCGCATCGCCTTCTACGTCTCGACGCCCGCGTATCGTCCGGCCTTCGATCTCCACGGCTGGGGGGATCTGGCCGACGAGATGAGCCAGCTCTCCAAGGCCCAGCGCTGGGACGAGATGCCGGGTCGCATCTCCGACGAGGTGCTCCACACCTTCGTCACGGTGGGGACCTACGACGAGATCGCCGACCGGCTGCGCGAGCGCTACGGCGCGACCTGCACCCACATCGAGTTCTCGGTTCCGGTGCGCGACGCCGCCGACGCCGACACCCTGCGCGGGATCGTGGACGCCCTCCAGCGCGCCTAGCGCGAACCGGCCAGAACGACGCCTAGCGCGAACCCGCCGGAACGACGATCACCGAGTAGCGCACCCCGCCGCCCACGGTGGTGCTGGTGTCGAAGGTGAAGCGCCTCGCCCCGGTGGGTTCGTCGAGGGCGTCCTCGGCGATCAACATATCGAGACCCCACGAGCTGCGGGGCGAGGGGTCGAAGCGCGAGCGGCCGAAGATCAGGTAGTGCCCGCTGGGCGCACCCGCCGCCTCGATCTGCGTCACGTCGGGGTCGCGTGCGTTGAGAGTCTGGTGGAGCACCCAGCCACCGCGCTCGCGGCAAAAGGGGCCGCGCTTCTTCGCGCAGAGCTCGGGATCCCAGCGAGCGATCACCACCTCGGTCCACGCCGAGGGACGGCCGAGATCCTCGGCGATGGCGTGCTCGGCGCGTTGCTCCCAGCGCACCTGGGCGGCGCCGGTGGCGCGGACGTAGCCCCGCGCCAGAGGACTCGGGCCCTCGGGATCGTGGAACACCGGCCGGTTGGTGACCTCCTGGGCGGCGGCGGGACTGGCCGCGAGCCAGAGGAAGACCAGGGTCGCGAGCCGTCGGGTCAAGGAGCCTCCAGGGCGGTGGGGTGCGCAACCTAGCACTCGGCCGCGTCAACGCGCGGAGAGCCGGGTACCCTCCCCGGCCATGCGATCTCGCGCCGCGTCGTCTTGGATCCTGCTGGCCTGTGCACTCGCCGGGGGCGCCCTGCCCGCCGCCGCCGAGGAGACGTCGCGTCGCGGGGCGGGCCACGTGGTCACCCCGATCGAGCGCGACGACGAGCCGCGGCTGCGCAACCTGCGCAAGCTCACCGCGGGCGGGGAGAACGCCGAGGCGTACTGGAGCCCGGACGGGAGCGAGCTGAGCTTCCAGGCGAAGCGCGGCGACGCCGGCTGCGACGCGATCTACCGGATGGACGCCGACGGCGGCCGCCAGCGTCAGGTCTCGGTGGGCGCTGGCCGCACGACGTGCGCGTACATCCAGATCGACGGCTCGTTGCTCTACGCGTCGACCCACGCCCATGGCCCCGGATGTCTCGAGGACCCCGATCGCTCCCAGGGCTACGTGTGGCCGCTCCACCCGGAGATGGATCTGTGGGCCGCCGACGCCGACGGAGACAACGCACGCGTGCTGTTCGCGTCGGAGGGCTACGACGCCGAGGCGACGGTCTGTCACCGCGACGGACGCATCGTGTTCACGTCGACGATGGACGGCGACCTCGAGCTCTACACGATGGAGCGCGACGGCAGCGGGCTGCGCAGGCTGACCCATACCCCGGGCTACGACGGCGGCGCCTTCTTCTCGGCCGACTGCAGCAAGATCGTCTGGCGCGCCTCGCGCCCGACCGGCGACGCGCTGGTCGAGTACCGCGCGCTTCTCGCGCGTGACCTGGTGCGGCCCTCCCAGCTCGAGATCTTCGTGGCCGACGCCGACGGCTCGAACGTCGTGCAGGTCACCGCCAACGGCGCCGCGAACTTCGCGCCCTACATGCACCCCGACAACGAGCGCATTCTCTACGCGAGCAACCAGGCCGACCCGAAGGGCCGCAACTTCGACCTCTTCCTGATCCGGGTCGACGGGAGCGGCGAGGAGCGGGTGACCGCGAACCCGAGCTTCGACGGCTTCCCGATGTGGACCCACGACGGCCGACGGCTGGTGTTCGCCTCGAACCGCGGCAACGCGCGTCGCGGCGAGACGAACATCTTCGTCGCCGACTGGATCGACGCCCTCGACTGACCCGGCGCGTACGCGCCGTCACGGGGCCGTGCGCGCGGGCCCGCCGTGACGCGCCGTCAGCGGGCCGTGCGCTGGGCCCCGCCGCGCCGGCCCCGGGAACGGCGACCGGTCTTGCGCCCGCCGGAGCGTCGCGCGCCGTCGCCACGCCCGTCGCCACGCATCTGGCCGCGGCGGCCACCACTGCGCGCCGGAGCCCCGCTCCGGGAGGGATCCGCGGCGTCGAAGCCCGCCACGCGCCGCCGCTCGATCGGTCGACCGATCATCGTCTCCGTCGCGCGCACCCACGCGGCGTCGTCGGGGGTGACGAAGGTACACGCCACCCCTTCGCGCTCGGAGCGCCCGGTGCGACCGATCCGGTGGGTGTAGGCCTCCGGCGTGTTCGGCACGTCGAAGTTGATCACGTGCGAGACGCCGCTCACGTCGATGCCCCGCGCCGCGATGTCGGTGGCGACGAGGACGTCGTAGCGCCGCTCGCGGAAGCCCTGCATCGCGCGGTCGCGCTGGCTCTGGCTCATGTTGCCCTGGAGCCCGACGGCGCGGTGGCCCGCGTCGGCGAGTTGGCGGGCCAGCCGGCGCGCGCGGTGCTTGGTGCGGGTGAACACGATCGCGGTCTCGCACGCCGAATCGTCCAGCATGTGCTCGAGGAGCGGGCGCTTCTGGCCTTCGGCCACGGGGTAGAGGGCATGCTCGATCGTCTCGGCCGGCGCGCTGTCCGCGAGCTCGACCACGTGGGGATCGTCGAGCACCTCTTCGGCGAGCCCGCGGATCTCCCGGGGCATCGTCGCCGAGAAGAGCATCGTCTGTCGCTCCTCGGGCACCTTGGCCAGGATGCGGCGCAGGTCCGGGAGAAAGCCCATGTCGAACATGTGGTCGGCCTCGTCGAGCACCAGCATGTCGATGGGGTCGAGATGCAGCACGCCCTGGTTCAGCAGGTCGAGGATGCGCCCCGGGCAGCCGACGATCACGTCGGGCCGGCGACGCAGGGCGGCCTCCTGACCGCGCTGGCTGACGCCCCCGTAGACGGTGGCGGTCGTGAGCTTGGTGAAGCGCGCGAGGGTGCGGAACTCGGCCTCGATCTGGCTGGCGAGTTCGCGGGTCGGGGCCAGCACGAGGGCGCCGGGGCCGGGAGCCGGGTCGTCCAAGAGCACGTCGAGGATCGGAATGGCGAAGGCGGCGGTCTTGCCGGTGCCGGTCTGGGCGAGGCCCAGGATGTCGCGCCCTTCGAGGGCGGCGGGCAGGGTTTCGGTCTGGATCGGTCGGGGGGCGTCGTAGGACGCCTGGCTGAGCCCCTTTGCGAGGCTCGGGTGGAGGTCGAAGCGGTCGAAACCGCTCGGACCCTCTGTGGCAGCTGCCATGTCGGTTCGGTTCTCTCCGCCCACCGCCGCGCGAAGGGTGCGCGGGGTCGGCTTCATTCGCGTTCTCGCCCTGACAACAGAAAAGGGAAAGAGGTGTTTGGCGCGACCCGGGTGGGGGGGCCGGAGGGTCCGGCTCGGGGTCCTGTTGAGCGCCCTGTGGAGACCGGATCGGTCTCGCGATGGGTGAGGTTTAGCGTCGCCGCGACATGGGGGCAAACCAGGGCGTCCTCAGAGCCGCTCCCGCGCCCGCACGAGCTCCGGCCGCAGCGCCCCGGTCGCCCGCTCGCAAAGCGCCACGAGCTCGCGGTCGTATTGGCGGGCTCGCTCTTCGTCGCCCGCCGCTTCGGCGGCGCGCGCCGCCCCCGCGAGACCCCGGAAACGACCCGGCTCCTTCTCGATCGTCGCCTGGAAGGCCCCGAGCGCCTCCTCCGGGCGTCCGAGCTCGAGGAGCATTTCGCCGTGGAGCTCGCGGGCGGGCGCGATGGGGCCCGGGCTCACCGCGTGCTTGTCGGTCGCGTCCTCGAGGGCCACCGCGCGCTCCATGGTGGTGAGGGCGGTGTCCGGGTCGCCCTCGGCGAGCGCCGCCCAGGCGAGCACGGTCGTGCGTTGGATCTCGACCTGACCCGCCCAGTAGCTCGTCCCGGGGAGCCGGTCGCGGGCGCTCTCGAGCTCGGCGGCCGCCTTGCGCGCGGCGACGGCATCACCGCCGCGGGCTGCGCCGAGGCCGCGGGCAAAGAGCGCGATGGCGTCGACGAAGGCCACCGGGCTCTCGTAGCGGGGCAGCGACGCCGCCCCCGCCCAGTCGCCGCGCTCGAGGGCGTAGCGGGCCGGAATCGCCGCGATCGCGTAGTGGGCCGCCACGGCGTAGGGGCCCTCCCAATCGACCTGCTGCGCCACGGCGTCGGCGCGCTCCACCACGTCACCCGCGGCGTCGTCGCGACCCGTCTGGAGGTAGGCGTAGGCCATGTAGTCGAGGGCGTGGAGCGCCTCGGGTGGCGAGCCCGCCGCGAGGGCCGCCTCGGCCGAGCGCGCGTTGGTGTCGATCGACTCCTGCCAGTAGCCCAGGCGGGTGAAGGTGTGCGAGGGCATGTGGAGCGCGTGGGGAGCCGCCGGGGCGATCCCGGCGTAGACCTGCGCGGCCTCGAGGGGGCGGTCCGCGAGCGCGGGAACGGCGTAGGTATGGATCAGGTAGTGGGCGATCCCGGGGTGCTCGGGCTGCGCGTCGAAGCCGCGCTCGAGGATCGCCGCGGCGCGCAACAGCTGCGCGTAGCTCTTGTCGGCGGGATCGGCGGTGCCGTTCAGCGCCATCGCGTAGAAGATCGCCGCCTCGGTGTCGTCGGGGTAGGCGTTCACCAACCCTTCCATCTTCGTCTCGAAGTGGCGGGCGCGGGTCTTGTCGTCGCTCTGCTCCACGTCGCGGTAGAGCTCCGCGACCGCGTCGATGTAGGCGCGCTCGCGGGGGTCGTCGGTGCCGATCGCCCGGGCCCGTTCCACCGCCGCGGCCCCCCGCGCCAGCGGTTCGGGGCGGCGGTTGGTGAGGAGCGGGTTCCCCCAGTGCGCCATCGCGATGCCCCACTCGGCCATCGCGCACTCGGGGTCGGCGGCGAGCACCGCTTCGAAGGTCTGGGTGGCGGCGCGGAACCAGAAGGAGTGGAGCAGCGCGACGCCGCGGTCGAAGGTGGGAGCGACCGCTTCGGCGCAAGTCGTCTCGAAGTGGACGCGGCCCAGCTGCCCCGAGCCGGTGTCGACGGGCGCGTCTCCGCCCGGCCCGCAGGCGACGGCGAGGGTCGCGACGACGAAGCCCAGTGCGAATCGAAGGTGGAGATGCACGGCGGTCCTCCTCGGCGCTAGAGCATCGGGTTCGCGTCGGGCACCCCCAGCAGGAATTGTCCGTGCGCCCGGAACGACGAGTCGCTCACCAGGAAGTGTTGGCCCGCGGCGTGGGCGTCGCGGAAGCAACGCTGGAGTGGGTTCGACTCGAAGAGCGCGCCACCACCCACCGCGTGGAACGCCATCGTCGCCGCCCGCGCCGCCACCTCGGTGGCGTGCACCGCGGTCGCCCGGGCGCGCGCCTGGAGTGCCGGGGGCGGCGCGACGCCGTCGACGGCGCTGGCCCACAGCTCGCCGATCACTTCGTAGACCAGGGTGCGGGCTGCCTCGAGCTCGAGGGAGGCTCGCCCGAGCTTCTCCTGGAAGCCGGGGTCG
>JANQRO010000076.1 GCA_028284525.1 Myxococcota bacterium
CCGAACGCACGGCGTCGCGGGGCGGTCCGCCCTGGAGGATCTCCTCCCGCGCCACCCGGTGGCGGGTGATCTCGAAACCGTTCAGCCGCGGGAACTCCGCGGCCCCGGCGACGCGGGGCGGGGCGACCGCTCCCGGGACCCCGAGCGCCAGCACCAGTGCCGACGCCAGCGCGAAGCGAAGCGCTCTACCCATCCTGCCCCCTGGGACGCCTAGGCCGCGGCCTCCGCCAGCACCCGCAGCGCCTCGGGCTGTGTGGTGCTGACGAGCATGGTGCGCACCGGTGACTCCTTCCAGGCCTCGAGGCGCTCGGCGATCCGCTCGGCGGGGCCCACGAGGGCGACCCCGTCGACCATCTCGTCGGGCACGGCGCCCGCCGCGGCTCCCTTTTTTCCACCGAGGAAGAGGTCCTGGATCTCCACCGCTTGGGCCTCGTAGCCGAGACGTTTGGCGTAGTCGTTGTAGAAGTTCTTGTCGCGGGCGCCCATGCCCCCGATGTAGAGCGCGAGCATCGCCTTCACCGGCGCCCGACACGCCTCGAGGTCGTCTCCCATCACACAGGTGACGAAGGGCGCGACGTCGAAGCGGTCGAGCCCCTTCCCTCCTCCGGCCTTGGCAAAGCCCTTCTCGAGGTGGGGGGTCAGCAGGTCGAAACGCTCGGGGTTCATCCACACCGGGATCACTCCGTCGGCCACCTCGCCGGCGCAGGCCAGCCCGTTGGGCGCGATCGACGCGGTGTAGATCTCCAGGTCGGCCCGGCCGTGGAGGATGCTCTTCAGCGGCTTGCCGAGACCCGTCGAGCCCGGCCCCTGGTAGGGGATCTCGTAGTGCTCGCCCTTGTGCTCGAGCGGCGCCTCGCGGGCCAGGATCTGACGCACGATCGAGACGTACTCGCGGGTGCGGGTGAGCGGCTTGCCGTAGGCCGAGCCGTGCCAGCCTTCGATCACCTGGGGACCCGAGGGTCCCAGCCCCAGGATGAAGCGCCCATTGGAGAGCTGGTCGAGGGTCATCGCGGTCATCGCGGTCAACGCGGGCGAGCGCGCCGACATCTGCATGATGCCGGTGCCGATGCGGATCTTGCTGGTGAGCGCGGCGATGTACGCGAGCGGTGTCACCGCGTCGGAGCCCCAGGCCTCGGCCGACCACACCGAGTCGAAGCCGAGTCGCTCTGCCTCGAGGATGAGATCCATCGGCATCTTGATCGTCGAGCCGGAATACCCGGCCACCAGCCCCAGCCGTAGTGCGCCCATGCGTACCTCCCTTGCCGCGCGGCCCTGCGCGGAACGCAGGGACACTAGCAAGCCCGGGGCTGCGGCCCGGGGGCGAGACTCCACGCGCCCGCGCGGAGCTGTGTCTTGGACGTCGGTGCCGAGAAAAGCTTCGGCTAGCGGCGCTGGAGCTCGGCGTCCATGAAGAGCAGCTCGTTGCTCACGCGGACGTCGGAGGTGTAGTTGTAGCCGGAGCCGTTGAGCGGGATCGTGTCGGCGTCGACCTCGGCGGCCTGGAGCCGCGCCTGCAGATCGGCCACGCGGGCCTGCGCGGCGCCGTCGCGGGCGGTGCTGGGCCCGGCCTCACAGCTCTTTCCAGCCCCTTCGACGGCAAGGGGACCGGCCGCGGAATCGGCGACGGCCACCCGGAGCCCGGAGCTCGAGAGCACGAGCAAGGCGGCGACGGCGATGGCGAGAGAGAGCCTGGGAAAGCGCTGCATGTCGAACCCCGTTCCAGTGGTCGGCGTGATAGGCTGGCGGCCACGCCGCTCACACGGAGAGATCGGATCGACGCCGGACGACCTTGATGGGGCAGAGCGCCTCCAGGGCCGTCGCCCGCAGGCCTGCCCGGGGGCTGCTTTCCGGGTGCTGCCGCGCTGCGGTGTCGGTGCCGAGCCCCGGGCCGAGCGCGAGCCGAGGAGGTCCGAGCGATGGCCGAACACCCCCGCACCCTGTCCCGGGAGCGCTCGGCGCTCCTCGTGATCGACCTCCAGGAGGGGTATCGCGACAAGCTCTACGAAGAGGAGCGCACGCTGGTGCGCTCGCTGCGGACGATCGACGCCGCGGCCGGCCTGGATCTCCCGGTGATCGTGACCGAGCAGTACCCGAAGGGTGTGGGACGCACCCGCGCCGAGGTCGCGACCCGGCTGCCCCCGGGCACCAAGCTCTTCGAGAAGACCGCGTTCTCCTGCTACGGCGCGGAGGGTCTCCCCGAGTATCTCCGCGAGCTCGGCCGCGACCAGATCGTGGTGGTGGGCATCGAGACACACGTCTGTGTCAACCAGACCGCTCACGACTTTCTCGCCGAAGGCTTCGCCGTGCACCTCGTCCGCGACGCGATCACCGCGCGCTATCCGCTCGAAGACGAGACCGGGTGGCGCAAGATGGTCGACTCCGGAGCGATCCCGACGACCAGCGAGTGCATCATCTTCGAGTGGCTCCGCGACGCCAAGAGCCCCGAGTTCCGCGCCCTGCGCGACCTCGTGAAGTAGGGGGACGACGATGGACACCTCGGATCTCGCGTACTGGAGCGCTCGAGAGGTCGCGACGGCGATCCGCGAAGGCCGGCTCCGCAGCCTCGACGTCCTCGACGCGGTGCTCGAGCGCATCGAGCGCCTGAACCCGCCGCTCAACGCCGTCGTCACCCTCGATGCCGAGCGCGCGCGGGCGGATGCCGAGCGCGCCGACGCCGAGGCCGCCC
>JANQRO010000077.1 GCA_028284525.1 Myxococcota bacterium
GTTCTCGGCCGCGAGATACGAAAAGCGCCACATGTTGCCGAGGCCCACCGCGGACCCGACCGCCGCGAGCACGAAGCCGAGCCGACCGCCCCAGTGTTCGCGCGGCGCGCGCGCTGTTCCCCCTGCCATCGGCGCCCCCCCTCCGAGGGGTCCTATTATGAGGCCGTGCCGGGGCGGGCGCCCCCGCGCGAAGCAGGGGGACGGAGCGCTGCGGGCCACCACGACGAGGACGAACCGACACCGGCTCACGCGGACCGTGCGACCGATCGCCTACGACCTCGCCCTCGAGGTCGACCCCGCGGTCGGCCGGGCCTACCGCGGCGAGGTGGCGATCCGGCTCCACCTCGACCAGACCACGCGTCGCATCGAGCTCCACGCCGCGGACCTGCGGGTCGATCGGGCGGTCGCCGACGGGGGCGCGGGCGCGACCCAACGCGCCGAGGTCGCGCTGCGCCCGGCGCAGGAGCGCGTGACGCTGCGCTTCGGTCGCCCCCTCGCGGCCGGGGAGCACACCCTCCGCCTGCGCTTTCGCGGGGCGCTGCGCCGCGATCTGCGCGGTCTCTACCGGGTGAGCGCCGAGGGTCGTCACTACGCCTTCACCCAGCTCGAGGCGGCGGACGCGCGGCGCTTCTTTCCGTGCTTCGACGAGCCGAGCTTCAAGGCGCGTTTCACCCTGCAGGTCACCACCGACGCCGCCCACAAGGTGCTCTCGAACGCCCCGGTGGCGTCCACCCGACGCGACGGCGAGCGCAAGGTGCACCGCTTCCGCCCCACCCCGCCGCTCTCGACCTATCTCCTGGCGCTCGCGGTGGGGCCCCTCGAGGCGTCGCGCAGCGTGCGTCTCGGCGCGACCCCGATTCGTGTCTGGTACGCCCCGGGCAAGGGCAAGCTCACGCGCTTCGCCCTCGAGGCCGCCCGCGCCACCCTCGAGCGTCTCGAGCGCTACTTGGCCCTGCCCTACCCCTACGAGAAGCTCGACCTGGTCGCGGTTCCCGACTTCGAGGCCGGCGCGATGGAGAACGCCGGCGCCGTCTTCTTCCGCGAGACCCTGCTGCTCCTCGATCCCAGGACCGCTACGCCGCTCGAGCGAAAACGCGCCGCCGAGGTGATCTGTCACGAGCTCGCCCACATGTGGTACGGCGACCTCGTCACGATGGAGTGGTGGGACGACCTCTGGCTGAACGAGGCCTTTGCCACGTGGATGGCCTTTCAGATCGTCGACGACTGGAAGCCCGAGTGGAAGATGTGGCAGGACTTCCAGCTCCACCGAGCCGCGGCGCTGCGTCTCGACGCGCTGCGCAACACCCACCCGATCCACACCCCGGTGCGGACTCCCGAAGAAGCGACCGCGAACTTCGATCTGATCACCTACGAGAAGGGCGCGGCCGTCGTGCGGATGATCGAGCGCTACCTCGGGGCGAGCGTGTTTCGCCGCGGCGTGCGGCGCTACATCCGGCGTCACCGCGAAGGCAACGCGGTCGCCGCCGATCTGTGGACCGCGCTCTCGGAAGCCGCCGGCGAGCCGGTGGAAGCGCTGGTCCGACCCTGGATCGAACAGGAGGGCTTCCCCCAGCTCGCCCTCACGCGCCGCGGTCGCGAGCTGCGCTTCGCGCAGACGCGCTTCCGCGCAGCGGAGACCAAGGCGAGCGACCGCGACCGCTGGCCGATCCCGTGGGTGGGCAAGGTCTTCGCCCCGCGCGCGCGACGGGGCCGCGCGATCCGCCGGCGGATCGAGCGACGGCGCGATCGCAGTGCCTGGCCGCAGGGGACGGCGGCGTTCTACGGCAACGCCGACGAGGGCGGCTTCCTGCGCCCGCTCCACGACGAGCGCCTCTTCGACGAGCTGCTCGCAAGACCGACCCGTCTCGACCCGGTCGAGCGTATGGGCCTCGTCGATCACGAGTGGGCCTTCGCGCGGGCGGGTGTCACGGACCTGGGTCGTTTCCTGCGTCTGGTGGAGGCCCTCGCGGACGAGGCCGACCCGGACGTGTTGACCGCGCTGCGCGGGCCGCTCGCCGCGGTGGTCGACCCCTTGGCCACCCGCGTGGGAGGATCGGCGCCGGCCGCGGTGCGTGACCGTCTCGTCGAGATCTTCGGCCCGCCCTTCCTCGACGTGACCTGGACGGCCGCCCCCGAGGAAGACGAGCGCCAGCGCGAACGCCGCGCCGCGCTGATCGACCTCCTCGGGCTGGTCGCCGAGTGGCCCGCGATCGAAACGGCGGCCGAGAAGCGCTTCGCGACCCTGCTGCGACGTCCGCGCTCCCTCGACCCGAACCTCGTCGACGCCGTCGTGGAGATGGCGGCGCGGCGCGGCGACGCCGCTCGCTTCGAGGCGATGCGCGCGGCGGCGGAGCACAGTGACACCCCCCAGACGCGCCGGCGCTACCTCTTCGCCCTGGCCGCGTTCCGGGCGACGGCCCTGGTGCGCCGAGCCCAGCGCCTGTGTCTGGGGCCCACCGTGCCGACCCAGGACGTGGCCTTCGTGCTCGCGCGTCTGCTCGCCAACCCGGCGGCGCGCGAATCGACGTGGGACTTCATCCGCGACCACTGGGCGCGCATCGCGCGCCGCATGCCGCCGATGCTCGCGACACGGCTGGTCGACGCGACCCCGGCGCTGGGGCCGGGGGCGGCCGCGGAGGTTCGGGCCTTCTTCAAACGCAACCCCCTCCCCGCCGGCACGCGGAGCCTCGATCAGGCGCTCGAGCGCTTCCGACACGACGCGGCCTTCTGTCGGCGCGCCGGACCCGCGCTGAAACGCTGGCTCTCGAGCGAATGAGCTAGACAGCGCTCTCACTTTCGCCATATATTCGCCTCGTGAAAGACGAAGAAGGACCCCGAGCGCGGCGCAACGCGGACCCCGTCCCGGTGGGGGAGCGATCTGCGACGCAGGGACCGCGCGGTCGTGGGGCGGGCCACAACCCGCGCAACCGCTTCGACACGATCCACATCGAGTCGCCCGAGGGCGACGCCTGGGAGGACCCGGAAATCCCCGCCTCGCCGGCCACGCGCTATCGGCGCGATCCCTCGCGCAGTGTCGTCGCGAGCAACGACAGCCCGGATGTGGGCTTCGACCGCAGCGTGAATCCGTACCGGGGCTGCGAGCACGGCTGCATCTACTGCTTCGCCCGACCCACCCACGAGTATCTGGGGATGTCCTCGGGCCTCGACTTCGAGACCCAGATCCTGGTGAAGGAGGGCGCCCCCGAGCTCCTGCGCCGCGTCCTCGCGGGCCCGCGCTGGACCCCCCAGGTCGTCGCCATGTCGGGCGTCACCGACCCCTATCAGCCGGTCGAGCGGCGTCTCGAGATCACCCGGCGCTGTCTGGCGGTGCTCCTCGAGTTCCGCAACCCGGTGCAGATCATCACGAAGAGCCGCCTCGTCGTCCGGGACGCCGACCTGCTCGGCGCCCTCGCGTCCGAGGGCTGCGCGTCGGTGGCCGTGTCGGTCACGACCCTCGACCCGCGGTTGCAGCGCCGCATGGAGCCCCGGGCGCCCCGCCCGGCGCTGCGGCTCGAGGCGATCGCGACCCTGGCCGCGGCCGGGGTGCCGGTCGGTGTGATGATCGGTCCGGTCCTGCCCGGCCTCACCGACCAGGAGATCCCCGACATCCTGGCCGCCGCCGCACGGGCCGGGGCGAGCTATGCGGGCTACACGCTCTTGCGTCTCCCGCACGCGGTGAAGGAGCTCTTCGTCGAGTGGCTCGAGCGACACGTTCCCGCGCGGCGCGACAAGGTGCTGCACCGCATCCTCGCCCTGCGCGACGGACGGCTCAACGACCCGAACTTCCACCGTCGCCACCGGGGGGGCGGAATCTACGCCCAGCAGATCGAGGCGCTCTTCGCGCTGGCCCGCCGACGTGCCGGGCTCTCTGCGAGCCGCGCGCCGCTGCGCACCGACCGCTTCCGACGCCCGGGAGAGCTCTTTAGCCAAGGCGAGATCGGCCCTAGGCTCCAGCGCCGTGCAGAGTGAAGACGCGCTGCGGTCCCTGATGCGACGTATCGACGGGCGCGGCTACAAGGCGTACGCCGAATTGCGGGACGGCCGCTACCGTGTGGGCGAGCTCGAGCTCCACGTGGACGCCGTGCAGGGTGACCCCTTTGCGGCGCCCTCGCGGGTGCGGCTGCGCGCGCCCCACGGCGCAGCGGGTCTCCCCGCCGCCTTGACGCGCGACGCCCTCGCCCGCCGCGTGTTTCGCGACTGGCTGGCCCGACGGGTACGCGACGCCCTCGGTGGGACACGACCCGCCGGGCGACGGGGCAGCGGCGGCAGCGGACGCATCGCCATCGACGCCGGGGGGCAGAGCGTGCTGGAGCGTTCGGCGGTCCGGCTCGAGGGGGACGCGGTGGAGCTGCGCCTCGAGCTGGGGCTCCCCGCAGCGGGGCGCCGGATCCTCGGGGCGGAGGCGGCGACGCTCC
>JANQRO010000111.1 GCA_028284525.1 Myxococcota bacterium
CCCGTCGCGCCAGTTCCTCCACTGACCAACCGTGACCCGGTCGGGGTCGGGTCAGCGTCACGTCCACAAGCAACTCGTCCGGTTCCAGAACCGTGGTCAACGCGCCCTCGAAGAAGTCAGTCGCCGCCACCGTTCTTTGACCCTCCGGTCCGGCGATCCCGAACCGCCCATCCAACAGCATCGTCAGCATGGGCCATTCCGCGGCCGGGTCGGCATGCGCCAGACTGCCACCGATGGTGCCTCGATTGCGGATCGCCAAATGCGCGACATGGCCCATGGCTTCGCGAATGACCGGCGCGCACTCGGCGATGGTGGGATCGGTCTCGACGCGATGATGACGGGTCAGGGCGCCGATGCGGATCTCGTTGTCCTCGGCTTCGATGTAATCGAGATCGCGCAGGGGATTAACGTCGACCAGCACGGTCGGCTGCACCAGCCGGAAGTTCATCATCGGCACCAGGCTCTGGCCGCCGGCGATCACCCGGAGCTCGTCGCCGTGCTCGGCGAGCGCGCCCAGGGCCTCGTCGAGGCTCTCCGGCACCAGACAGTCAAAGGGCGCGGGCTTCATCGGCGCTCCGGAACGAACCGTTCGAGAGCCGGTACAGTATCACAGGGCGCGCGCGCGACTCGCGACGCCACCGCGGGAGGCGAAGCCATGGGCGACGAAGCCATCCTCTACATGAACGGCGTCTTCAAGCCGCTTTCGGAGGCCCACGTCTCGGTGCTCGACCAGGGCTTCCTCCTGGGCGACGGCGTCTTCGACGTGGTGTCGGCGTGGCGCGGGACGCTCTTCCGTCTCGACGACCACCTCGACCGTCTCGACCGATCGCTCCGGGCCGCCCGGCTCGGCACCCCGCTCACCCGCGAGGAGTGGCGCGACGCGATCGTCGAGACGCTGCGACGCAACGGCCTGCGCGACGCGAGCGTGCGGGTGATCGTGACCCGCGGCGTCTCTCCCGAGGTCGTCGCCGACCCGCGTGTCTTCGAACCCACCGTGATCATCTGGGCGGCGCCCTATGTCTACCTCGCCACCGAGGCGAAGCGCCGCGAGGGCATCCGACTGCACCTCTCCTCGTCCCGCGGCTTCTCTCCCGACACCCTCGACCCCCGCTACAAATGTCTCGACCGTCTCCCCTTCCAGCTGGCGAAGCTGGAAGCGCTCGAGGCCGGCTACGACGACGTGGTGTGGCTCGGCCACGACGGGTACCTCGCCGAGGGACCCGCCTCGAATCTCTTCCTGGTGTCTGGCGATCGCCTCGCCACCCCGGCCCGGGGCGTCCTCGAAGGCATCACCCGCGCGACCTTCCTCGAACTGGGACGGGAGGCGGGGCTCGAGGTGGTGGAGGCCGACCTCAGCCCCTTCGACCTCTTCTCCGCCGACGAGATCTTCACCTCCAGCACCGCGGGCGGCGCGCTCGCCGTTCGCGAAGTCGCCGGCCGCGCTCCCCGTCTCCCCGCGCCGGGCCCGGTGACGCAAGATCTCGATCGCCGCTACTGGGCACTGCGCGACGCGGGCACCCACGGCACCCCGTTCTAGCCGCGACCTGCGCGGCGCTCTCGACGACGAGCCCGCGCGATCGTCCCCGAACGCCGGCCCCCCGGCGGAGGCAAGCGATGCATTCGTCCTGGTTCTACGTCGCGCTGGCGGTGGCCGCCGGCGCCCTCGGCGGGATCCACGTCCCGATCAACGGAGCCCTCGGCGCGCGGATCGGATCCGCTCTGGTCGCCACCTTCACCTTCTACGGGGTGGCCTTTCTGGTGATCGCGGCGGCGAACGCGGTGATGCTCGACCGCGACGCCCTCGCCTCGCTGAGCCGGGTCCCCGCCTGGACCTATCTGCTCCCGGGGTTGATCAGCGTGGTCGTCGTGGGCGCCAACACCTACCTCATCCCCCGCTTCGGTGCGGTGAACCTCTTCGTCTGCGTCGTCGCGTCCCAGCTCGTGGTGCGGAGCGCGATCTCGCACTTCGGCTGGCTCGCGTCGCCGGTCGACCCGATGAGCTGGACCAAGGTGGTCGGGGCCGCGATGGTGCTGGCCGGCGCCGTGCTCGTGGTGCGCAACTGACGGGGCGTTGCCGCGCTAGGGAAGCTTGAAGACGAAGAGCGTGCTGCCGTAGGGAAGCGAGGTGGGGGAGCCCACGACCTCCTGGACCAGCCCGCCGCCCCCCGAGCCGATCGCCACGTAGGTCTCGCCGTCGAGCTCGTAGGCCATCGGCTGGCTGCGGATCCCCGACCCCGTCGAGAAGCGCCAGAGCTCCTCGCCCGTCTTCGCGTCGAACGCGAGCGCGTGCCCTTCCGAGTTGCCCGTGATCACCACGCCCCCCGCGGTGCTGAGGGTGCCGGCCATGACCGGGAGCTTCTCGCGATGGGTCCACCGGCGCTCGCCGGTGTTGACGTCGATCGCGACGATGTTCCCGTAGGCCTCGCCGGTGTCGCGATCGGGAGAGGAGAACCATCCGCCGAAGAAGGGCACCCCCTTCACGAAGACCGACTCGCCCTTCTCGATGTAGAAACAGCTCTCGATCGAGGGCACGTAGGCGAGACCGAGATCGGGGTTCACCGACCCGGCGTAGGCCGCGTTGTTGCCGCCGGCGATGCCGGGGCAGATCAGCACGTCGCCTTCGGATTTCGGCACGGGCACACGGCCGGGGTTCAAGATGGGGCGCCCCTTCGCATCGACGCCGCTGGCCCAGTTGATCTTGTCGACGTAGGTCGTCGCTTTCAGAAACTCGCCGTTCGTGCGGTCGAGGATGTAGAAGAAACCGTTGCGGTTGGCCTGGACGAGGGCCTTGCGGGGCTCACCCTCGTGCTCGATGTCGACCAGCCAGATCTCGCTGTTGCCGTCGTAGTCCCACACGTCGTGGGGGGTCGCCTGGAAGTACCACTTGAGCGTGCCCTTCGTGGCGTCGAGGGCGAGGATCGAGTCGGAGTAGAGGTTGTCACCCTTGCGGAGATCCCCGTTCCAGTCGGGGGCCGGGTTCCCAGTCGGCCAATAGAGCGTGTCGGTCTCGGGCTCGTAGGCGCCCAGCCCCCAGGTCGGGGCCCCGCCGGTCTCCCACGAATTGCCCGACCAGGTCTCGACCCCGGGCTCCCCCGCCCCCGGGATCGTGTAGAAACGCCAGACCCGCTCGCCGGTCTTGGTGTCGTAGACGTCGAGGAAGCAGCGCGCACCGTACTCGCCGCCGCCCACACCGATCGCCACCCGGTCGGCGCCGAGCACCAGCGGTGCCGACGTCGCGCTGAAGCCGTCGGCGTGGTGCGCGATCTCGGTGTTCCAGAGCAACTCGCCGCTCTTGCGGTGGAGCGCCACGAGGTGGGCGTCGAGGGTACCCATGAGGATCGCGTCCCCGGCGATCGCGACCCCGCGGTTCGCCGGGCCACAGCAGATCCGCAGGTCGTCGGGCTGGCTGTGGTCGTAGCGCCAGATCACCGCGCCGGTCTTCGCGTCGAGAGCGAAGAGACGGTTGTACGCCGAGGTCACGTACATGATGCCGTCGTAGACGATGGGATTGGCCTCGAGCTGGCCGGTGGTGCCGGTCTGGAAGGCCCAGGCGACCTGGAGCGATCCGACGTTCTCCGGCGTGATCGCGCTGATCGGGCTGTGTCGCCAGCCCGCGTGGTTGCCACCGTAGTGGAGCCACTCCTGGTTGTTGCGGGGCGTCGCGGCCAGAGCCGACGAGTCGACGGGGCCCAGTCCGGACCCGACGGCCTCCGCGTTGGTCCAATGGGTCGCGCTGCCCTCCTGCGCTCCCGCCGTCGCCGCGAGTGCCGACCCCACCGCAACGACCGTCGCCACCGCTGCCATCCGTCCCCAAAGCGTCGCCATGTCCGTCCCCCGCGTCGAGAAGGTGCCGCCGCGGCATTGTCGGGGACGGGAAAGCGGGGGGCAAGAACGGAGGAGGTCCTCGGAGTTCCGCGTGGTGGACTTCGCGGCGCCGGTGGCGCCGCTCAAGCGGTCCTCGGAGGTCTGCGGTCGTCAACTTGGTGGACTTCGCGGCGCCGGCGGCGCCGCTGCGCGCGAGCGCCCTTTGGGCGCTCGCTTGCTACCCTCCCCTCTGCTCTGCGAGTGTCGGGATGGGTGATCGCAGGGTCCCGTTCGAGTCGGAACTCCGCGAACCCCGTCAGGCCCGGAAGGGAGCAGCGGTAGCGAAGCGTCGGCGGCGAGTGGGGGTGCCCTGCGATCTTCCATCCCGCGCACGGCCTCCCCGACCGTCCACGAGCGCAACGGAGATCCCCCCGCGTTGAGCTACCAGGTTCTCGCCCGCAAGTGGCGACCCCAGACCTTCGACGACATCACGGGGCAGGCCCACGTGACGCGCGCCCTGCGCAACGCCATCCGCAGCGAGCGGGTCCCCCACGCGGTGCTGCTCTGCGGGCCCCGGGGCGTCGGCAAGACGACCCTCGCGCGGATCCTGGCGCGCTGTCTCAACTGCGACGAGGGACCCACCGAGACGCCCTGTGGTGGATGCGCTCCGTGTCGCGAGATCGCCGCCGGCACCTCCACCGACGTCCAGGAGATCGACGCCGCGAGCCGCACCAGCGTCGACGACGTTCGCGACCTGATCGAGTCGGTGCGCTACGCGGCGGCCCCGGGCAAGCGGCGTATCTACATCGTCGACGAAGTCCACATGCTCTCGACCCCCGCCTTCAACGCCTTGCTCAAGACGTTGGAAGAACCCCCGCCCCAGAGCCTCTTCGTGTTCGCGACGACCAACCCGGAGAAGATCCCCTTCACGGTGCTCTCGCGCTGTCAGCGCCACGATCTGCGACGGATCCCCAGCGCCGAGATCGCCACCCGGCTCCGCGACGTGGCCAAGGCCGAAGGCGTGACGGTCTCGGAGCGCAGCCTCCAGGAGGTGGCGCGCGAGGGAGACGGCTCGCTCCGCGACGCCCTCACCCTGCTCGACCAGATCGTCTCGGTCTCCGGAGAGCGTGTCGAGGACGAGCAGGTCGCCGAGATCCTCGACCTGATCGATCGCCGGATGCTCCTCGAGATCGCGCGAGCCTGTGTCGACAGCGACCCGGGGGAGGCGCTCCGCGGCTGCGAGCGCGCCGCCGACGCCGGCATCGAGGCCCAGCGTCTCGGCGGCGCCCTGCTCGGCGTCTTCCGCGATCTGGTGGTGGTGGCGGTGACAGCCGAGTCGGGCGCGGGCGACGGACTGGTCGACGCCAACGACGCCGAGCTCGAGGAGCTCCGGGAGCTCGCCCGCCGCTGCGAGCCCGCGCGGCTACGGCGGATGTTCCGCGCGCTCCTGAAGGAGCAGGAGGACCTCGCCTGGGCGCCCCAGCCCCACGCCGTCCTCGAGATGGCGGTCGTGCGTCTCGCAACGCTCGCACCCGGCAGCGAGGTGGAGCAGCTCCTCGCCCGGCTCGACGCCCTCGAGGGCCGCCTGCGGGGCGGCGGCGGTCCCGGCGCCGGAGGCGGTGCGCCCTCGCCCGAGGAACGCGGAGGCCGAGGCGGCCGACGCCGCGCCGGAACGCGCGACGCCGCGCCCACCCCGCAGACCCAGATCGGATCCGCCGCGCCCGACCCGACACCGACACCGACACAGACCCGTGCCGCGGGGCCCGACCCGACACCCTCGCGCTCCGCTCCGTCCGACCCTGACACGCCTCCCCCGATCGGGAACCGCCCGGCAGCCGCCCCCGCCCCACCCCCCGATGCGACCGCGGTGCCGACGGGGACGTCCGCCAACGGCGACGCCGACCGGTTCGCCAGGCTCTGTGGCTTTGTCGTCCAGGAGGAGCGCGGTCTCGGGGCCGCGCTGCAAGCGGGCAGTGCCCGCGTCTGCGGCCCCGGCGAGGTGCGCGTGCGGGTCGACGACGCCTTCGCCGCGCGTCGTCTCGAGCGACGCCAGGGCGACCTCGAGCGCTATTTCGAGCGCTTCTTCGACGGCTATACCCGCCTCGTCGTCGAGGGCCCGGACGCCGACCCCGACCGGCGCGGCGACGACGACGTGCGCGAGCGACGCTCGCAACAGCGGCGCGACGCCCTCGACCATCCCGCCGTGAATCGCAGTCTGGAGATTCTCGGCGGCGAAGTGGTGTCGATTCGACCCCTGGGAGACGACCGGTGAGTGGACCCGATCTCGAACGGTTGATGCAGCGCGCCCAGGAAATGCAGCAGAAGCTGAACGAGCTCCAGCAGGATCTCGCTCGCCGCAGCGTCGAAGGCGACGCGGGCGCGGGCCTCGTCCGCGTCGTCATGAGCGGCGACCTGCGGGTGCAACGCGTCGAGATCGAGCCTTCGATCCTCGGTGCGGGCGACCCGGAGATGGTGCAAGACCTGATCGCCGGAGCGGTGAACGCCGCGATCGCGAACGCCCAGCAGATGGTGCAGCAGGAGATGCAACGCGCCGCCGCGGGCAACCTGCCCTTCCCGGGCGGGGGCGGGACCGGCGGCCCCCAGGCGAGCTGAGATGCTGAGCTCTCCGCCGATCGAGCGGCTCGTCGCCGCAATGAAGAAGCTGCCGGGGATCGGTGAGAAATCCGCCACCCGGCTGGCCTTCTACCTGCTCTCGGCCCCGGAGGGCTACGCTCAGGAGCTCGCCGAAGCGATCGTGCGACTCAAGCATGAGATCGTGCTCTGCGAGCGTTGTTTCGACCTCACCGAATCCTCGCCCTGCCGCGTGTGCCGCGACGAACGTCGCGACGCCGCGCTGGTGTGCGTCGTCGAAGAGCCCGCCGACCTGGCGTCGATCGAACGTTCCGGGCGCTTCGGGGGCCACTACCACGTGCTGGGGGGCACGTTGTCGCCGGCCGACGGCATCGGCCCCGAGGAGCTGCGCATCCGCGAGCTCGAGGAGCGGGTGCGGAGCGGGGCCGTGCGCGAGGTGGTCCTGGCCACCAACCCCACCGCCGAGGGGGACGCCACCGCCCACTTCGTGGCCGACCGGCTCCGGGACGTCGGGGTGCGGGTCACGCGGATTGCCTACGGGATGCCCCTGGGCGGCGACTTCGAGTACGCCGACCACGTGACCGTGGGTCGCTCGATCGACAATCGGCGCGACATGGATGCGGAGCGCTAAAGGAGGTTCGCGACCCCGCCGATTCTCCTCCTGCGGTCGTTTGGCATAGGGCCTGCCGCCGAGGTACGTTGTAGAGAAGCTAACTCTTTCGATTTCAGTGAGTTAGCGACGAAGGTGCCGCCTCCACCCCACCCGTGTCGCGCCCCCGGGCGAGAGCGGGACTCGGAGAGAGCCGATCCGACATGGCGATGGTTGACAGCCAGCTGGTCCTCTACGACGAGGACTACCGAAAAGTCCTCGCCGTCTGTGAGCGCCTGGCGCGCGATTCCCACGCCAAGGGCGTGTTCGTCGTCGACAACAACGGCCAGCTCCTGGCCGAGGCGGGCGACATCCGGGGCATCGACACCACGAGCCTGGCTTCGCTCACCGCGGGGAGCGTCGCCGCCACCGGCGGCCTCGCCAAGATCATCGGCGAGGAGGAGTTCCCCATCCATTTCCACCAGGGCCAGCGGGACAACCTGCACATGACCCTGGTCGCGCGTCGCATCATTCTGGTGATCATCTTCGACGAGCGCAGCTCCCTGGGCCTGGTGCGGCTGCGGGTGAAGAAGGCGAACGTCGAGCTGGCTCGTCTCTTCGAGGAGATCCAGAAGAAGAGCGAGCGGGCGCGCAGCGGAGGCGGAAGTCCCTTCTCCGAGATCACCGACGACGACATCGACCGGCTCTTTGCGGACTAGCGCACCATGTCGTTCATCAACTACGCGTCGCGCGAGATCAACTGCAAGGTCGTCTACTACGGCCCGGGTCTGTGTGGCAAGACGACCAACCTCCAGCTCATCTACGGGAAGACCAACCCCGAGCTCAAAGGCAAGATGATCTCGCTCGCCACCGAGACCGAGCGCACCCTCTTCTTCGATTTCCTGCCGCTGGCCCTCGGGCAGATCCGCGGCTTCAAGACCCGCTTCCACCTCTACACGGTGCCCGGGCAGGTCTTCTACGACGCCAGCCGCAAGCTCATCCTGAAGGGCGTGGACGGGGTGGTCTTCGTCGCCGACAGCCAGGTCGAGCGCATGGAGGCGAACGTCGAGAGCCTCGACAACCTGAAGATCAACCTGCGCGAGCAGGGCTACGAGCTCGAGAAGATCCCCTACGTCATCCAGTACAACAAGCGCGACCTGCCCAACGCCGCGCCGCTGGAGGACATGCGCCAGCTCCTGAACCCAGGCGGCGTCCCCGAGTTCGAGGCCTGCGCCACCACCGGCGAGGGGGTCTTCGAGACCCTGAAGTGCGTGGCGAAGCTGGTGCTCACCGACATCAAGCAGATGGCGGGGTAAGGGAACCGGCTCCGCCGGTTCGCGCACAGCGTGGGCGTAGCCCACGCGACGTCAAACAGTTGTCACCTCACACCACCGAGCATTACGCACAGCGTGGGCGCAGCCCACGCGAAGTCGAATAGCCGAACAACGCCAACCGCCGCGGCGTTGCCAGCAGTCAACCGCTGGGCTTCTCCCCGGCCACTGCCTCGTTCAGCCACTCCCGGAAGTCGGCGCGGTAGGCGTCCGAGGCCCTCCACACCCGGCGGCCTCCGGGGGTCGAGAAGATGGTGCACAGCGAGCGGGCGCGGGCCTCCCAGGTCTCGTCGTCGATCACCCCCGCCCGATTCTGGACGAAGGTGTCCTCGTAGACGCGGAGCAGCAGGAAGAGGTAGTAGCGGAGCTGCTGGAACTCGTCCTCGGTGAGCGCATCGGGGGTCATCAAGCCCACGCGAACCACCCGCGCGAGCTGGAGATCCTGGACCGGGAGCGCCATCACGTTCTGGGACGCGAGCATCGCCGTCTGCATCGCGGCCAGCCGCGTCGAGCGGCTGCTCTCGCGGATCTCCCGGGCCAGGTAGAGGAGCGAGCCGAACACCGCGATCGCCCCGAGGAACTCGCCCAGCCCGCCGAGCTGTTCGAGAGTCACTCCGGCTCCGCCTCGCTCCCGAAGACGAGGACGTTCCCGTCGAGATCTTCGACGTCGAAGTCCCGCATGCCGTAGGGGTAGGTGGCCGGCGCCTTGCGGATCCGGGCCCCGCGCTCGCGGAGCTCTTCGTAGATCGCGTCGGCGCTGCTCACGAACACCGTCAGCTGAGAGGCGCCGGGAGGTCGGGGGGTCCGATCGGCGGCCTGGAGATGGATCGCCACGTTGCCGCGGCACACCCCCGCGTAGAACGCGGGCTCCCCGTAGGTGAACGCCTCGTCGAACCCGAGCGCCTCCCGGTAGTGCACGAGGCTCTCTCGAAGGTTCGAGACGACGAAGACCGGTGCGCAGCCCTCGAGTGTGATCGGGTCGTCCATGGTGTGGCTCGTCTGCGGCGCCTCGCGCTCCCGCTAGTCGACCGCCCCCGCGACCAGCGCGATCTCCGACTCCTTCACCTTCGCCACGTCGAACTTCTTGGCGGAGCCGGCCATCCGGGTCAGGGCGGCGCCGATGGCCATGGCGGGGCTCGTATCGCCCTTCTTGGCGCGGTGGAAGCGGACGGGGTTGATGCGGGCGACGACGTAGTTGCGCAGGTAGGGGCTCTTGAAGCCGCGGCCGCGCAGCGCCTCGATGATCTCCTTCACCCGGGCGTCGATCTCGAGGAGACGCGCGGCGTAGCCTTCGCGCTCGCGAAGGCTCGCGCTCAGCGTACGCGTCGAGAAGCGGTCGACCTTCTTCAGGAAGGGGTTGTAGGCCCCGCCGGCGAAACGGCCCTCCTGCTCGTAGACCAGGCCCAGGGTGAGGAGCTCGGCGGCCTCGAACTCGGCGGCGAAGTCCTCCTCGCGTTTGCGCTTGAAGCGCTCCGCGAGAGCGCGCGCCATCCGGATCACCTCGAGGCTGCGGTCCTTCAGGTTGTGCGCCTTCTCGGTGTTGAGGGCGAGGATCTTGAAGGCGAGCTCGTCGTCGGGAGAGATCAGCGCGGTGATCTGACGCAGCCCGAGCACCTTGGCGGCGGCGAGACGGTGGCGGCCGTTGGGGGTCCAGAACCCACCCTCGGCGCCGCGCACCACGATCAGGGGATCGAGGAAGGAGCCGCTCTCCTCGATCTTCTGGGCGAGGCGTTTGGTGTGGGTGGGTGAGAGATCACGCTGGAAGGGCGTGGGCTCGATCGCTTCGCGCGGGAGCGTCGCGAGGAGCAGCGGGCGCCCGGAGAGCGGCTCGCGATAGGCGCCCACCGCGACGCCGCCGGCGGCCCCGACCGCGGCCGAGAGCGGGGCGAGGTCGGGATGCTCGGGCGTGAGCTGGACCTCGTCGGCGGAGAGGCCCTGCTGCTGCTTGCGCGGCGTGATCCGCTTGCGGGCGTTCGTCTTCTTCTTGCGGGCGGTCTTCTTCGAGGCGGTTGTCTTGCGCGCGGCCACGCCGCGACGCTAGCCCGATTCCGGGTAGGCCGCGCAGCGGGCGAGCACGGCGTCCTGCGCCGCGGCGAGGGCGCGCCGCGCCCGCGACTGGACGCGCCCCAGCGCGATCAACGCCGGGATCTGGGCGGGCCGCGCGGCCACCACGCGCAGCACGTCGAGAGGACCCGGCCCGCGCCACGGGAACCGCATCGCCGCCTCGGGCACCTCGCGATCGACGGCGTCGAGGACCACGCGCAGGGAGAGAAAGGGGATCCGCCACGCCGCGGCCCGCTCCGCCCAGATGTGGTCTTCCATCTGGACGATCGCCGCGCCGCTCTGCTGGG
>JANQRO010000122.1 GCA_028284525.1 Myxococcota bacterium
TCGGCACCAGGACCATGGGGTGGCGCTCGTGGCGCGCGGCGTCGGGTTCGGTGACGCCCATGAAGATGAGGAAGGCGCAGCGCGGGTCGCCCGCCCCGCTCGTCCACCACTTCACACCGTTGAGGACGATCTCGTCGCCGTCCACCTCGCAGCGCGCGCGCATGTTCGTGGCGTCACTCGACGCCACGCCGGGCTCGGTCATCGCGAAGCCCGAGCGGGTCTCCCCCTCGAGAAGCGGAGCCAGCCAGCGCTCCTTCTGCGCCTCGGACCCGTACTGCACCAGGACCTCGGCATTGCCCGTATCCGGCGCGCTGCAGTTGAAGACCTCGGGCGCCAGGAAGCTCCGCCCCGTGATCTCGGCGATCGGGGCATAGTCGCGGTTGTCCAGACCCGCGCCGTATTCCTTGTCGGGCAGGAAGAGATTCCAGAGACCGAGCCCCTTCGCTTCGGCCTTCAGCTCCTCGAGAACCGGCGGAATCCGCCAGCGGGTCCAGTCGTCCGTGTGGACCAGCTGCTCCTGGTAGACGGATTCGTTGGGCAGGACCCGCTCGCGCACGAAGCGCTCGACCTGCTCCATCACCATCCGAGCGCGTTCCGAGTGTTCGAAGTCCATGAAACCCTCCCACGAGATCGCCGGCGAGCGCGAGTCGCGCATCCCGCGCTTCCCCTCTTCGACGGCCCGTACCGGAGGATAGAACGGCTCGGGCTGCGCCCTCCACTACTCGAACCGCGCGCCGCCGTCGCGGTGCCGACCGAAACGGATCCACTTCTCGATCTCCACGGCCACGAACGAGAACAGGGCCACGCCGGCGATGCGCACCCACACGCCGACCTCGAGGGGGGTGGTGTGGAAGAGCTGGTTCATCACCGGCGCATAGGTGAAGAGCCCCTGGAGCAGGATCATGGTCCCGGCGCCCAGGATCGCCAGGCGGTTGGTGAGCAGGCCGATGGTGAACAGGGAGCGGCTCAGCGATCGGCAGCTGAAGAGGTAGGCGGTCTCCACCAGCACGATGGTGTTGACGACCGCCGTGCGCGCCGCGGCGCTGTCGCCGGCCGTCCCGATCTGCGCGTCGAAGAGCCAGAGTCCGCCCGCCACGATGATGAGGGAAACCAGCCCGGTCCGCATGATCAGCGGAAGGGTGAGGAGCGGGCGACTCGGATCGCGCGGGGGACGAGCCATCAGGCCGCGTTCCCTGGGCTCGAAGACCAGCATCAGGCCGAGCAGCAGGGCGGTCGTCATGTTGACCCACAGCACCTGCACCGGGAGCACCGGCAGGGTGAGCCCGAGAAGGATCGACACCAGGATGATGCCTCCCTCTCCGAGGTTGGTGGGCAGTGTCCAGACGATGAACTTCGTGAGGTTGTCGAAGATCCCGCGCCCCTCTTCGACCGCGGCCTCGATGGAGGCGAAGTTGTCGTCGGTCAGCACCATGTCGGCTGCGCCCTTGGCGACGTCCGTACCGGTCACGCCCATCGCGACCCCGATGTCCGCCTGCTTCAAGGCGGGGGCATCGTTGACGCCGTCGCCGGTCATGGCCACGACGTGCCCCCGCGACTGCAGGGCCTGGACCAGGCGGAGCTTCTGCTCGGGGGCGACCCGGGCGAAGACCTCGGTCTCGTCGGCGGCTCGGGGCAGGTCCTCGGGCGAGACCCCCTCCAGCTCCCGGCCGGTGAGGACGTCGATCTTCCCGCCCGCACCGGCGAGCCCGACGCGACCGGCAATGACGCCTGCGGTCACGGCGTGGTCGCCGGTGATCATCTTCACCGCGATGCCCGCGCGTCGACATTCGGCCACGGCTTCGATGACCTCCCGCCGCGGCGGGTCGAGCATGGCCTGCAGCCCCAGGAAGGTCAGGCCGCCGCGGACGTGCTCGTGCGCGAGATTGTCCTGGGAGCCCGGGGCGTGGAGCCGGGCGAAGGCGAGTACGCGCAGCCCGTCGGCCGCCATTTTGTCGACTTCGCGACGGACGGCATCGTGGTCGATGGGAGCGCTGCGGCCATCGGGGCCCAGGGTCTCGTCGCAGCGTTCGAGCAGGCGCTCGACGGCCCCGACCTTGTAGATCACGCGCTGGCTCTCGTCGCCCCCGGTGTGGAGCGTGGCCCGGAACATGTGCTCCGACTCGAACGGAATCATGTCGACCCGAGGCGATTGCTCGATCGTCTCGGCGTGGGCCAGCCCCGCCTTGGCGGCGGACACCAGGAGAGCCGCCTCCGTCGGGTCGCCCTGCACCTCGTGCCGGCCCCCTTCGAAGACGATCTGGGAGTCGTTGCAGAGCAGGCCGGCGCGAAGGCACTCGAGCAGGACCGGGTGCTCGTCCGGATCGATCGCGCGTCCCTCGAAGAGGATGTCGCCCTCTGGCGCGTAGCCGCCGCCGGTGACCTGGTAGCTCCGGCCGCCCGCGCGGATCGCCTGGACGGTCATCTGGTTCTCGGTGAGGGTGCCGGTCTTGTCGGAGCAGATGACGGTGGTGCTACCGAGGGTCTCCACCGCGGGCAGCTTGCGGATGATGGCGCGGCGCTCCGCCATGCGGGAGACACCGATGGCGAGCACGATGGTGACGGCCGCGGGCAGTCCTTCGGGGATGGCACCGACGGCCAGCGCGACGGCGGCCATGAACATGTCGACGGCCGCTTCGCCGCGAGCCACACCGACCGCGAAGGTGAGCGCGGCGAGACCGAGGATCACCCACAGGAGCAGCTTGCTGAACTGCGCGATCTTGCGGGTGAGCGGGGTGGAGATCTCCACCGCCTCGGCGATGAGCCAGGCGATGCGTCCGGTCTCGGTGTGGTCGCCCGTGGCCCAGACCAGGCCCTCGCCCTGACCGGCCGTGACCAGCGTGCCCGCATAGGCCTGGTTCCTCCGGTCGGCGAGGGCGATGTCCCGGTCCAGGGGATCGGTGTGCTTGGCGACCGGCAGCGATTCGCCGGTCAGCGCGGATTCGTCGCAGTGGAGGTTGTGGGCGTCGAAGAGCCGGAGATCGGCCGGCACGCGGTCGCCCGATTGGAGCAGGACCACGTCCCCCGGGACCAGCTCCGCGGAGGGTACGGACAGCTTGCGGCGTCCGCGACGCACGACGGCCTGGGTGGTGACCATGTTGCTGAGGGCTTCGATGGCCCGTTCCGCCCGACTCTCCTGGATGAAGCCGACGACGGCGTTCACGAGGACCACGGCGAAGATGACACCGGAATCGACCCACTCGGCGAGAGCCGCCGTGACGCCCACGGCGGCGAGGAGGATGTAGACGAGTGGCTGGTGGAGCTGGAGGAGCAGGCGCTTCCAGGCCGGCGTCCCGCCGCGACTGGACACGACGTTGGGGCCGAAGCGTTTCAGCCGGCTGCTGGCTTCCTCCGGAGTGAGACCGTGACGCAGGTCGCTTTCGAGCAGACGGGTGGCTTCTGCGGTCTCCAGATGGTGCCAGCGGGCCTCTTCCGAAGCGACGGTCCTCTCTTCGACTTCCGACATCACGAACGCATGGAGCTCCGCTTCAGCAGATCCGCGGCAGCTGTTCGCCGCTCTGGAGCGCCAGCACGCGGTCGCCTCCGATCGCGCTCGACAGGGTCGCGCGTCCGCCGGGAGCTTCGCGGACGCTTCCGATCCGCACCGCACCGGCCGACACCGGGCATCGCCGCAGCGCGCCGAGCGCCGCCTCGGCCTGGGCCTCGGGCAGCACGCACACGAAGCGGCCCTCGTTGGCCACGTACAGGGGGTCGAGGCCCAGCAGCTCGCAGAGTCCTCGCACGGCGGGGGCGACCTCGATGGCGCTCTCCGTCACCTCGATGGCCACGCCGGCATCGCGCGCGAGCTCGACGAGCCCGGTGGCGAGGCCGCCGCGGGTCAGGTCCCGCAGGCAGTGCAGCTCGACCCCCGCCTCGATCATCGCGGCGACCGCGGGCCAGAGCGGCGCGCAGTCGGATCGCAGATCGGTGTCGAGGCCGAGGCTCTCGCGCGCGGCCACGATCGTCGCGCCATGCCGGCCGACGTCACCCGAGAGCAGCACGACGTCGCCCGGCCGCACGGAGGCGGGCCCGATCGGGGACGGATGCTCCACGACGCCCACCCCCGCGGTGGTGATGAACACCCCATCGCCCGATCCGCGCTCGACCACCTTCGTGTCGCCGGTCACGATCCGCACGTCGACCTCCTGCGCGGTCGCGCCCATCGACGCCACGATGCGTTCGAGCGTCGCGATCTCGAGCCCCTCTTCGAGGATGAAGGAGGCGGAGAGATGGAGCGGTCGCGCCCCGCACATGGCCAGGTCGTTCGCGGTGCCGCACACGGCCAGCCGCCCGACGTCTCCGCCAGGGAACTCGAGCGGGCGCACCACGTAGGCGTCGGTGGAGAAGGCGAGGCTCCCGGCGCCCACCTCGAAGACCGCGCCGTCGTGTCGCGCGTCGAGCAACGGGTTGCGGAAGGCCGGCTGGAAGACCCGCTCGAGCAACGCCCCGGTGAGCGAGCCCCCGCCGCCGTGACCGAGCACGATGCGTCCCGGAGCGCGCGGCAGGGGGCAGTCGTCGAAGGGAACCCCGCTCACGCTGCGCCCGCTCCTTCGGCGAGACCCCGGTGCCGGTAGTAGGCGGCGCACGCGCCCTCGGACGACACCATGGGCGCGCCGAGGGGGTGCTCGGGCGTGCAGCCCGTGCCGAACACGGGGCACGCGTCGGGCTTCGCGCGACCGCGCAGGATGCGTCCGGCGATGCAGGGCGAGTCGGCCTCGGGGCCGCAGGACACGCTGCCGAAGCGCCGCTCGGCGTCGAAGGGCGCGAGCTCGGGTCGGATCACCAGACCGCTGCGCGGCAGCATGCCGATCCCGCGCCAGCGGCGGTCGGCGACCTCGAACACCGCTTCGACCGCCCGCTGTGCGGCGCGGTTCCCTTCGCGGCGCGCGCTCCGCCGGTACTGGTTCTCGACCTCGCAGCGCCCCTGCTCGAGCTGCTCGACACACATGGCGACTCCCTGGAGCACGTCCAGGGGCTCGAATCCGGTGACGACGATGGGCACGCGGTACGCGCGCGCGACCGGCTCGTACTCCTCGAAGCCCGCGATCGTGCAGACGTGGCCGGCTGCCAGGAAGCCCTGCACGCGGTTGTCGGCTGCGGAGAGGATCGCCTCCATGGCGGGCGGAACCAGCACGTGCGCGACCAGCAGGCTGAAGTTCGAGAGACCGTCCCGCCGTGCCTGCAGCACCGCCATCGCGTTGGCGGGTGCCGTGGTCTCGAAGCCGACGGCCAGGAAGACCACCTCGCGGTCCGGCTCGGCGCGTGCGATCTCGACGGCATCGAGGGGCGAGTACACGATGCGCACGTCACCGCCTTGTGCGCGCCGCCCGAGGAGGTCGAGCTCGGAGCCCGGGACGCGCGCCATGTCGCCGAAGCTGCAGAGAACGACCTCCGGACGGGCTGCGAGCTCGATGGCGCGATCGATCACCTCGACGGGAGTCACACAGACCGGGCAGCCCGGTCCGTGTACGAGCTCGATCTCGTCGGGCAGCATGCGGTCGATGCCGAAGCGAACGATGGCGTGGGTCTGCCCCCCGCAGACCTCCATGAGCGTCCAGGGCCGCGTGACGATGCGCTCGAGATGCGAGACGAGGCGCTGGGCCAGCTCGGGGTCGCGATACTCGTCCACGAACTTCACGGGGTCTCCCCGACGGCTTCCAGAGCGTCGATCGATGCGAGCTCGTCGAGCACCCGCTCGGCCTCGCGCTCGTCGATGCGGGAGATCGCGATCCCGACGTGCACGAGCACCCAGTCGCCCGGCCCCGCCTCGGGCACGAATGCGAGGAGCACTTCGCGGCGCACGCCGCCGAAGTCGACGCTCCCCAGCCGCTCGAGGGCGTCCTCGCCCTCGACCGACTCGATCCTCCCCGGCACCGCGAGGCACATCGCTCAGACCCCCAGCTCGTCGGGCGCGCGCCCGATCGCTTGAAGCTGCCCCAGGGCGAGACCACCGTCATTGGGCGGCACCCGCTGGTGGAGCAGCGGCTCCAGCCCCGCCTCGACGAGCCCCCGTTCGGCGAGCGACGACAGGAGCCCGTTCTGGAAGCAGCCGCCGGAGAGAACCACCTGCTCGACGCCCGTCTCGTCGGCTGCGCGCCGGGCGGCCTCCACGATGCCGCGCGCGAGCCCGTGGTGGAAGCGCGCGGCGATGACGCCCCGGGGCACGCCGGCGTCGCGATCCGAGAGCAGTGCATCGAGC
>JANQRO010000123.1 GCA_028284525.1 Myxococcota bacterium
CGTCCGGCGTCTGGCGCGGGTGACGCGGCCGATCTCCGCGCCGGCGACGCACACGTCGAGCTGCGTCCGGCCTCTGGCGCGGTTGACGCGGCCGATCTCCGTGCCGGCGTCGCACACGTCGAGCTGCGTCCCGTCACCAGTCGAGGATCGAGGCGGTGAGCGCGCGACGGGCGCTCGGCGTCGACCCCGACTCCCTCAAGGTCTGGGGTTCCTTCGGCGTCGTCGTGGCTTTGCTGGCCTTCGTGTACCGCGACGTCGCGGGCATCCAACGGGTCGTGGCCTCGGATCTCCCGGGAGCGGAGAGCTTCTTCTTCGAGCCCGCCGGTGCCGCACCCGGACTGATCTTCGCGGTCGCGACCTGGCTGCTGTGGAACCGCTGGCGTCGGCTGGTCGCCCACTTCGGGCACGGCGCCGAGCCCCTCTGGGGCGCCCTCCTGCTGCTCCCGGGCGCGTGGCTGGGTATCTGGGGTCAGCAGAGCGACGCGCCGACGCTTCTCGTGTTCTCCCTGGTCCTCGTGCTCCTCGGCGCCGCGTGGTCCACCGGAGGGCGCGGGGCACTGCGGGCGATCGCGAAGCCCGCACTGTTTCTGCTCTTCGCGATCCCGATTCCGACGCTCGTCCTCAATTCGTTCATGTACCCGCTGCAGGTGGGGACCGCGTCCGTCGTCGGGGCGATGTTGAACGCCGTCGGGCTCGAGGCCTTCGCGTTCGGCGACCGGATCCTGTACCGCGGCCACATCTTTCAGGTCGTCGAGTCGTGTAGCGGCGTGCGCGGGACGCTCACGCTGATCATGGCGGGTGTCCTCTACCTCGAGATCTTTCCACACCACCGCAAGCAGGCGTTGCTGCTGCTCGCCCTGACACCGGTCATCGGCCTCGTCGTGAACCTGGTCCGGGTGGTCACCATCGTGTTGAACCCGCTCTCGCATTTTGGCGCGGTGCACACGACCCAGGGGATGGTGATGATCGCGATCGGCGTCTTCCTGATCGCGCTCTGCGCGCGCTTGCTCGGTGGCGAGCGTGCGGGCCGACGCCGCGTCCCGCGCGGTGCGCGGGCGCCCCGCGCCACCGCTGCGGGCGCTGCCGTGGCGGTGTCGATGCTGTGCGCGGTCGGCGTGGCGTCGCTCACCTACCCGGACTGGTCTCCCCAACGCGCCGCGCGTCCGGGCATCGCGACCATTCCCTACCGACTCTCGGGATGGAAAGCCGTGAGCCTCGATCTCGACCAACAGTTCCTGGGCTCGGTGCGTTTCAGCAAGTGGATCCACCGCCGCTATGCCCACGACGGCGAGGAAGTCGATCTGCTGGTGGGCGAGGACGATCGCAACCACTACGGCCACGGGATCTACGGGATCAAGACCGCGGTACCCGGGAGCGGATGGGAGGTGCGCGCGTTGCCACCCACACAGATCGGGTCGCGGACCGTGGAACGCTATCTGGCGCAGGCTCCCGGCGCGACGTCCCGGGTCGTCTACCGGTGGTACGTGGGCGCCGAGCCGGCGCCTCGGGCGGTCTGGCGTTCGCTGTCGGGCGTCGATCGCGTGACGGACCAAGCGCCCGACGCCATGTTCGTCGTGCGCTTGAGCAGCGAGGCGTTCGAGAGCGACGGCCCCGAGGCGCTTGACAACGCGGCCCAGAGAATCGAGCGCTTTCTGGAGACCTTCGACACCCCGATCGCCGAGGTGCTGGGCCCAGCGACACGTCCCGCCCACACCACCGGAGAGGGGGGGTCGGCCTCAGGCTGACTCGAGGGCGAGCTCGACGACCTCGCGGACGTCGTCGACGAGACGGATGTCGAGCTCCTCGCGCACCACCTCGGGGACGTCGACCAGGTCCTTCTCGTTGCGCCGGGGGATCGCGACCGTCGCGATCCCCGCCCGCGCCGCCGCGAGCAGCTTGTCCTTGATTCCACCCACCGGCAGCACCTTGCCGCGGAGAGAGATCTCGCCGGTGAGCGCGACGTCGCCGCGGGCGCGGCGACCCGACAGCAGCGACACGAGGGCGGCGACCATGGCAGTCCCCGCCGAGGGCCCGTCCTTGGCGATCCCACCGGCGGGGACGTGGAGATGGATCTCGCCCTCCGGCACCTCGAGGCCGAGGGTCTCGGCGTTGGCGCGAACCCACGACAGCGCCGCTTCCGCGGACTCGGCCATCACGTCGCCGAGCTGCCCGGTCAGCCGGAGTCGCACCCCCTTGCCGCCTTGCACCGCGGTCGCTTCGAGGAACAGGATCTCCCCTCCGTGGGCGGTCGCCGCGAGACCCACCACCACCCCGGCTTGGGTCGTGCGCTCCGCGCACTCCGGCTGGTGAGGCGGCGCGCCGAGGGCGTCGTCGACAAAGACCGCGTCGATCGCGATCGGTGCCTCGTCGCCCTCGGCAATCCGTCGGGCGGCTTTGCGCAGGAGCGAAGCGAGCCGTCGGTCGAGCTGACGCACGCCGGCCTCGCGCGTGTATGTGCCCACCAGTGTCTCGAGGACGCCGTCCGCGAGTTCGACCTGCCCCGGTTCGAGGCCGTGGTCGCGCAGCTGTTTCGGCATCAAGTGCTCGCGCGCGATCGAGAGCTTGTCGAGCTCGGTGTACCCCGGGAGCTCGAGGACCTCCATGCGGTCGAGCAGGGGTGGCGGAATCGTCGAGAGGGTGTTGGCCGTCGCGATGAAGAGGACCTTCGACAGGTCGAACGGGATCTCGAGAAAATGATCGACGAACGCAGAGTTCTGCTCGGGGTCGAGGACTTCGAGCAGCGCCGACGACGGGTCGCCCCGGAAATCGGCCCCGAGTTTGTCGATCTCGTCGAGCAGGAAGACCGGGTTGCGGGTCTCGGCGCGGCGCAGGCTCTGCATGATCCGTCCCGACATGGCCCCCACATAGGTGCGCCGGTGACCGCGGATCTCGGCCTCGTCGCGGACGCCACCGAGCGATGCGCGGGTGAACGCGCGCCCCATCGCCCGAGCCACGGAGACGCCCAGCGAGGTCTTTCCCACACCCGGCGGCCCGACGAGACACAGGATCGCACCACCCGCATCCGGCGCGAGCTTCTGGACGGCCAGGTACTCGAGGATTCGCTCCTTGACCTTGCTGAGGCCGTAGTGGTCCTCGTCGAGCACCTCCCGGGCCGCAGCGAGGTCGAGACGGTCCTCGCTCAGCCGGTTCCAGGGGAGGTCGGCGACCCACTCCAGGTAGGTCCGCAGCGCGTGGCGTTCCGGTGACTGCTGGGGCAGCGCGGCGAAGCGCTTGAACTCGCGTTCGGCGTGCGCGGCGGCGTCGCCTTCGAGCTCGGCCGCCTCGAGGCGCTCGCGCAGCGTGTCGGTCTCTTGTTGGCCCGGGTCGCTCTCGCCGATCTCGTTCTGGAGGTCACGGAGGCGCTGGCGCAGCAGGCGTTCGCGTTGGCGGGGATCGCCCTCCGATTCGCCGCGGGCCGACAGCTCGCGCTGGGTTTCGGCGATCGTCACCTCCCGATCGAGATGACCCGCGATGCGTTCCAGGCGGGAGACCGCGTTCGCTTCGGCGAGGAGGGAGATCTGCTCCTCGGGAGAGAGCGGCAAGGTGGACGAGATCAGGTCGGTCAGCAGCCCCGGGGTCGGGAGCCCTCCGACGAAGGCCTTCCACTCGTCGGGGAGATCGTCGCGGAGATCGATGATGCGGTGGGCGCGTTCGATCACCTGCTTCCAGAGCGCGTCGCGCTCGGCACTGGAGGGATCCTGCTCCGAGAGCGGGGCGCAGCGCACCCGAAGCGCCGGCGCGCGCTCGTCGACCTCCTGGAGCTGGGTTCGCGCCACACCGACGACGATGGCCTGCTTCCCCGCACCCCGGGCGTCGACGGTGCGCGCCAGCCGCACCACGCACGCGAAGGGATAGAGGTCGTCGAGCCCGGGATCCTCGACCTCGGGATCGAGCTGGGTCGCGACGACCAGGAGGCCTCCCGGGCCCGCCGCGCCGAGGGCGGCCAGCGACTTCTCCCGACCCACGGCGAGGGGCCGGGTGACACCGGGGAAGACCACGGCGTCTCGCACCGGGAGGACCGGCAGGACGGTCGGGAGCTCGAGACGCTCTCCGCCGACCCCGGTGATCTCGACCTGGTCCTCGGCCTTCGATTCCGTCACCGCGAAAGCCTGTGCTCGGGCTCGTCCCTGTCAACGGAGGCCCGGATCCCCTGGGGGCTCCGAGGACACCGGTGGTGAGAGATCGGCTCCTCGCGTGTCGAGACGCAACCGCGGAGCGAGGGGGTGGCTCCGGTCATCGCGGGTGGCGGTAGATGTGCTCCGCGAGACGAAAGCCCGCCCCGTCCCCGAGTTCCATCGGACCCCGCTGAACGACCGCGAACCCGCTGCGCAGGTCGATCTCCTGGATGAGGTGTCCGTTGCCCGCACCGGTGGCCTCGACGAGCTCCTGGATCAGACGCGTCAGCGGGACTTCGTTGCGCCACTCGGCCTCGATCCCGCGCCAATGGAACCACGCCCAATCCTCGATGATGTAGAGCCCGCCTGGGCGCAGGCGCGGAAAGAGCGCCTCGAAGCTCGCCAGAGTCTGCGTGTACCGGTGCGACGCGTCGTCCACGACCACGTCGATGGGGTCTCCCCCAAAGGCCGCGTCGCAGATCTCGACGAGGCGTTCCCGGTCGGCCTGGTCGGTGCTCCAGTGGGTCTCGATCCGATCCTCGAGCCCGCGCCGGTGGATGTATTCGTCGAGGTGGGGCGGGTTGGACTTGTTCTGGATGTCGATCCCGACGTGCCGCGTGGGGCTGAAGAACTCGAACCAGAACGGGACGCTCCCTCCGTCGAAGAGCCCGAGCTCGACGAGACGGGGGCCTTCGATCCCTGCCGCACGAGTGTCGAAGTAGGACAGGTACTGGTCGACGAGCGGACGGGTCTTGTGGAAGTGGAAGCAGTTGTGGCCCGGCCGAAAGCGCTCGTCGGTCTGGGGGACCTGCACCGCCACGAAGACGAGATCCCGCATCGTGAAGCGGCTCCCGTCGGGCTCCCACCGGATCTCGTCTGCCTGGATCAATCCGCCGTTCCTACCGATGCCGGGGGGGGGAGCCACGGGGTCGCCCTCGTGGCGGACGGCCGCGCTCCCGAATCCTTGGGACGGGTGGTGCCCGGGACCGGAGTCGAACCGGTACGTCCTTGCGGACACATGCTCCTGAGGCATGCGCGTCTACCAATTCCGCCACCCGGGCGAGCGAGCGGAGGTGCAACCTAGCGCAAAAAGAACTGGGCAATGGCGTCGACCACCCGGTCCCGATCTCGGGCCTGCAGCCCCGGGTGGACCGGGAGGGCGACGATCTCCAGACAGGCGCGCTCGGTCTCCGGGAGCGACAGCGTGGCCTGTCCCAGCGGCTCGAAGCACGTCTCGCGGTGGAGACCGCCCGGGTAGTAGACCGCGGTGTCCACCCCGGCCGAGTCGAGGGCGTCGCGCAAGGCGTCGCGTCGCGCCGCGGGGACGCGGATCACGTAGTGGTGGAAGGTGTGAAGACCTTGCGCCGCTGGCCGCTGCGGGAGCGTCACCGGCAGCGTGTGGTCCTCCGGCCGCGAGCCGGCCGGCCCGGCGCCGAGGTCGCAGAAGCGCCGATCGTACTCGCCGGCGTTCGGCCGCCGGAGGCGCCCCCACTCGTCGAAGTGGGTGAGCTTCACGCGGAGCCAAGCGGCCTGGAGCGCGTCGAGGCGGGCGTTCCAGCCGACCTCGCGATGGCGGTACGCCCCGTCGCTGCCGTGGTTGCGAAGACGTCGCAAGCGCTGGGCCCGCTCCGGGTCGGCCGTCGCCACACAGCCGGCTTCGCCCAGCGCCCCGAGGTTCTTGGTGGGATAGAAGCTGAAGCACGCGGCGTCGCTCACGGCGCTGCCCACGGCGCGGCCGTCGGCGTAGCGGGCGCCGAGGGCCTGGGCGGCGTCCTCGATGAGCGCTGCGCCGCGGTCGGCAGCGATCGCCCGCAAGGGGTCGAGCTCCGTCACGCCCCCGTAGAGATGGACCGGGAGCACGGCCCGCAGGCGCGAGCACGAGGCGGCTCGCTCGGCGGCGCTCGTCGGGTCGAGCCCGAGGGTCCGCGGGTCGACGTCGGCGAAGATCGGGATGCCCCCGAGGAGCGATACCGCTCCGGCCGTGGCGAAGAAGCTCAGCGCCGGGACCACGACTTCGTCTCCCGGTCGCAGCCCGACCGCCAGCAGGGCCAGCATCAACGCGTCGGTGCCCGACCCACAGCCAACGACGTGGGGAGCCCCCAGGCGAGCCCCGAGCTCGCTCTCCAGCGCCTCGACCTCGGGGCCCCCGACGAAGCGCGCGGTCGTCGCGACGCGCTCGAAGGCCTCGCGCAGCGCGGGTAGCAACGCGGCGTGCTGCGCCTCGAGGTCGATCAACCTCACCCGCACGGGGGGTTCGCCTTGAGCAACTGGTCGATCTCCCAACGCATCCCGTCCCGGAAGCGCGACACGTCGAAGCGCTGTGCGTGGGCGCGAAGCGTCGCGGGGTCGAAGCGCTCTTCGAGCGTCTCGAAGCGGAGGATGGCCTCCGCAAGGGCTTCGGGCCGCTGCTCCGAGAACCACACGCCGGTGCCCGGTTGCCGCGCGGAGGCGGGCCGGACGGTCTCGGTGGCCCCCCCTCGGTCGAGGGCGATGACCGGGCGTCCGGCCGCCTGCACCTCGAGGGCCGCGATGCCGAAGTCCTCTTCCTGGGGCTGGAGGAGGGCCCGGCAGCTCGCGTAGAGCGCGGGAAGGTCCGCTTCCGCGACCCGGCCGAGGAAGCGGATCCGGTGACCGCCGGACCCGGTCGCCCGGGCGCGGCGCTCCGCCCGACGACGGCCCGGCCCGTCGCCCACCACGAGCAGGGGCCGGCCCAGGGCCGCTGCCGCGTCGATGGCGAGGTCGGCTCGCTTGTACCCGGCGAAGGAGGTGACCAGGAGGTAGGGCGCGTCCGGGCGGCGTCCACCGGGGCTTCCCCCCGCGCCAAAGCGCCCGACGTCGACGGGCGGGTGCAGGATCGACGCCCGCCGGCCGTAGTGACGCTCGACGCGCTCCGCCACACAGCGGGAGATCGCGACGAAGCGGGTCACCTGATCGGCGCCCGCGCTGCGCCGATCGAAGCGCCGGAGGTAGGCACTCAGGGGAGCGCCGGCGATGCGCCGGACACCGCGGCCCTGGTAGGCCTCGGCCTGGTCCCAGACGTAGCGCATCGGCGTCAGGCAATAGCAGAGATGGGGCGTGCCGGGATCCATCGGGATCGCCTTCGCGACGGCGTGATGGATCGAGACCACGAGGTCGTAGGCGGGGGCGCGCAGACGGCGGATCGCCCACGGGAAGAGGGGGAGGGCGAGCTGGCGACGCGCCCGCAGCCATCGCCAGCGGTTGAGCGGGCTCGCGGCGACGGGACGCGCGTCGATCCGCGGGGTGGTCGTACCCGGCTCGTAGAAGAGGGTGAAGACATCCGCCTCCGGGTAGATCCCGAGCATCTCGTCGAGGACCCGCTCGCCGCCGCGCAGCCCCGTGATCCAATCGTGTACCAACGCCAACCGCATCTCGGCGCCTGAGCCTATCGGGAGATCGCCGTCTGCGCGCGCCTTCGGTGTCGCCGGCAACGGTCCCGCAGGCAGCGCGCAATCCCTCGACACTCAGGCGGGGCCTGCCTCCCGTCGCACGGCGTCGCTCCGGGCGGCCTCCAGGAGCTCCTCGGGGACCCAGGGCGTCGGGATCCGCACCCGGTCGCCGCCCTTGGTCCGGAAGAGCAGATGCCGCGCTCGGCAGGCGTGTTCGAAGAGGTCCCGCAGCAGCTCCACGTCCTTGCGGCAATAGGCCTCGATCTCGTCGACCCGACCCTGCTTCCACCAGCGCAGCGATTGGAGTCCGTCGGCGCTCTTGGTCGCGCCCAGGTTTTCGGTGGCCAGGTGGGCCAGGGGAAGCCGGAAGCCCACCCGCCGATGGATCGCCTCGAGCAGGTCGAAGGTGGGCAAGGATCCGAAGTCGCGCTCGCTGTACCCCCGGAGCACGCGGTAGTCGAAGCCCTTGACGTTGAACCCGACCACGAGCTGCGCCGCTTCGAGGGTGTCGATGAGTCCGGCGACGCGGGATTCCGGCCAGGTGACAAAGGAGCCCGTCGCCGTGTCGTAGGTCACCGCGAGGGCGACCCGCATGAGGTGTGCGTTGTGCCAGCCGCCGACCTCCTCGGCACTGCGTTGGGTCTCCAGATCGAAGAACACCATCCGGGGCCGTCGCTCGTCCCGAGATGCCGACGGCGTCACCGAGGCGATGGCGGGCGCTCCCTCGGCGCGGGCCGCCTCGGGCTCCGGTGCGGGCAGGGGCTCCAGGGCGAGAAGAAGACGAAGGGCGCGCTCGGCCCCGTCCTTGTCGATGGGTCGGTTGCCGTTGCCGCACTTGGGCGAGTGCACACAGCCCGGGCAGCCGGTTTCGCAGGGACAGTCGGCGATCAGCTCTCGGGTCGCCTCGAGGAGCGTCTCGACCTTCCCGAAGAGACCGGAGGCCAGCCCCAGCCCGCCGTCCTGCCCGTCGTAGAGAAAGATCGCCCCGCGTCCGACCTGCGGGTGGGCCAGGGTGGTGATCCCGCCGACGTCGTTGCGGTCGCAGAGGGCGAAGAGGGGAAAGAGGCCGAGCGCCGCGTGCTCGACGGCGTGGAGGCTCCCCATCGGGTGGTGACCCGCGGCGCGCAGCACCGCGGCCACTTCGTCGGGAATCTCGAGCCAGATCCCCGTCGTCTCGATCGAGGTGGGCGGCAGGTCGAGGGGTTCGGTGGCGATCAGGTCCTGGCCGTGAATACGGCGTCGTTCGTAGGCCGTGAGGGTCGTCGTCACCCGCAGGCGGCCTCGGACCAGCCGGATGTTCCCGACCGGACGCGTTTCGTCCCGGGACAGGATCTCGGTCTCCTTGGACGAGAGCGATCGCGTGAACCACGACACGTCGACCGCGCGCACCGCGACGCGTTTCGTCTCCGTGTCGAGCTCCCGCACCAGGAACTGGCGGCCCCGGTGGAGGTAGATCGCTCCCTCGTGGCACTCGGCGAACACCCGCCCGGCGCCGATCGTCCCGATCCGCGTGGCGCGTTCGCCGCCGCCGTCCACCTCGATCTCGTAGCTCGACCCGGCGTGACGCAAGTTGACGTCGCGGTGTGGCAGCCGTCGCGCGGGGAACCACTCGCCCCCGGCTTCGCTGCGCAGCAGTCGCCCGCGTTCTTCGAGGTCCTCCAGGTTCTCCCAGGCGGCGGGCTCTTCGAGCCAGGCCTCGCCACGGCGCAGGGGGATCTCGTCCGCCGCACAGGGGTAGTGGGCCGCGGCGACCTCGCGGTTGTAGGGGTCGACCACCGCCGCTTCGTAACCGCGCTCGAACAGCGCGCGGGGGTGCGCGACCAGGTACTGGTCCAGGGCGTCGGGTGCCGCGACCATCACGATCGCGCCTTCCCGGGCACGGCCGACGCGCCCACCGCGTTGCCAGGTCGAGACCTGGCTCCCCGGGTATCCGACCAGGATGCACACGTCGAGTCCACCGACGTCGATGCCCATCTCCAGAGCCGAGGTCGAGATCACCCCGAGGAGGTCGCCCGAGAACAGCCGCTCCTCGATGTCGCGCCGCTCCTCCGCGAGGAACCCGGCCCGGTACGAGCTGATGCGGTCGCGCAGTGCCGGCTCCGCCTCGACGATCCAGGTGTGCATCAGCTCGGTCACGCGTCGCGCCTTGGTGAAGGCGATCGTGCGCAGACCGCGGCCGACCGCGTCGCGAAAGAGCCGCGCCGCGGTGGTGTAGGGCGACCCGGCCGGGTTCATCAGGACCACGTGGCGTTCGGGGCGTGGCGAGCCGTCCTCCTCGATCACCTCGAAGGACGCTCCGCAGAGCTTGGCCGCCAGCTCGCCGGGGTTCGCCACGGTGGCCGAGGTGGCGATCACGCGGGGGTGCGCGCCGTGTTCGGCGGCCACGCGCAACAGGCGCCGGAGCACCTGGGCGACGTGTGCGCCGAACACCCCGCGATAGGTGTGGAGCTCGTCGAGGACGATCAACTCGAGACCAGAGAAGAACTCCTTCCAGCTGGCGTGCCGGGGCAGGATGCCCGCGTGGAGCATGTCCGGGGTCGTGATCAGGACCTGGGGCGGGTGCTCGCGGATCTTGCGACGGGAGCGGGTCGGGGTATCGCCGTCGTAGATCGCGACGAGCCCGGTCGGATCGACTCCGGCGGCACGCGCGTCCGCCTCGAGGCGATCGCGCTGGTCGCGTTCGAGCGCGCGGAGGGGAAACAGGCACAACGTCCGACCCGCGCGGCCCTCCTGTCGGTCGTGCAGCTGTCGCAACATCGAGAGGCTGTAGACGAGGGTCTTGCCACTCGCGGTGGGCGTCGAGAGCACGACGTGGTGGCCCGCGTCGAGGGCCTCGAGGGCGCGCGCCTGATGGGTGTAGATGGCGTCGATGCCGCGCTCGCGAAGCATCCCTTCGAAGCGACGGTACGCCGCGGGGAGCGCCGCCCTGCGGGCGCGTCGGCTCGGAAGGACCTCGTGATGGCGCCAAGCGTTTCCGAGGGCGCGGCTCTCCCGCAGCGCGGAGAGGAAGGACCGAATCGATGCCGCGTCCGGGGATCCGCCGGTCGAGGAGGTCCGCGGGCCGTCGCGCCCGGGAAGGTCGCCGAGATCCGGGAGGTCCACCTGCATGCCCATCGACACGTCCCCACAGCGCGGGCGTTCGCGCCCGTCGCGATCTGCGCCCTTGCGCACCGGGAGGGTGGCGCCGTCGACGCGTTGCACGGGTGTTGGGGATGTGACGCACGCGGAGGTGCGAGAGGAGACGCCAGCCTAGCCCGCGCGGCGCCACTTGGGGAGACTTCCCCGGGAGCGCGCTCTACTCTTTCTCGCGATGCGGGTCTCGCTGCAGGTCCGGTACGCCGTGTGCGGTCTCTTCGACCTCGCGTACAACGGGGCGGGGCAGCCGGTCCAGGTGCGGGTCATCGGCGAACGCCAGGGGATCCCCACCCGATACCTCGAGCAGATCTTTCAGCGTCTTCGCAAGTCGGGTCTGGTCCGCGGCAAACGCGGACCCGGTGGGGGCTACCTCCTGGCCCGCCCACCCAGCGAGATCACCTTGCGCCACATCGTCGAGGGCCTCGAAGGGCCGGCGTCGGAGTGGTTCGAAGCGGGGCTCGGGGACGACGGGGACGCCCATCGCCCCGATTTCGTCTGGGGCGAGCTCGCCGATTCGTTTCGCGAGCTGCTCGATGCGTCGACCCTCGAAGGCCTGTGTCGCCGGGCGGCCCAACGCGGGGTGCCCCACGCCGACGCCGCCAACCGCATGTATTTCATCTAGCGCTCGTGGGTCGACCCGGCGTCATCGGCGGCCAGCAGCTCGGCGGGGTTGCAGTCGAGCCCAGCGGCCACGAGACGCAGGGTGGCGTAGGGAATCGTCTCGTTCTGCTCCTCGATCCCGCGCAGGAGATTTGGTGTGATGGTCTCCCACACGCCGGTCTCGCGGGCCCGGGCGCTGCCGATCGCCTCGACGAGGTCACGCGGCGACCACCCCAGCTGGTGGCGCCGTCCTCGAATTCCGAGCCCGTCGGGGCGGACCGCCCGCGCGTCGTCGCTGTTCGGAGCTCGTGACCGCAGGTCGTCCACCGGCCTCTCCCGACGGGCGAGCGGGGCGCTCCCCGGCGTTGGGCGACGCAGTGTAGCGGCCGAGGGGCCGGCGTTTGCCGGAGGTCCGCAGGACGTCCCACGGGGGAGCTCTCGAGCACCCCGCTGCTAAGATCCGCGTTCCCCCCGACCCTTCGACCCCGATGCCCGCGGAGGAGCGCCCCGGTGACGCAGAGGGTGGATCTGAACCCAGAGCTCGAAGTCGTCGAGATGCCGGCGCAGATCCTGAACGAGGTGTTCGCTCACGCCCGCGAGACGCTTCCCGAAGAATGCTGCGGGTTGATCGTCGGGACCCCCTCGAGGCCGCACCGGCTGGTCGTTCGCTGTCGCAACGAGATGACGCGTCACCACCAACGCGATGCGGTCGCCTACCCGCGCGACGGCACGCAGGGCTTCTACATGAACGAGATCGACTATCTCCGCGCCCAGCAGGAGGCCCAGGCGCGCCGCGAGTCGGTCACGGTCGTGTATCACTCCCATGTCGATTGCGGAGCCTATTTCAGCGCCATGGATCAAGACTTTGCGACCCGTCCGCTCTACCCGTTTCCCGACGCCGATCACCTGGTGGTGGGGGTTGCCGGGGGTCACGTCAAAGAGCAGGCACTGTTTCGGCTCGACCCCGAGACCGGCCGCTTCGCCGGCCACGGCGTCGTCTCGCTCCTGTCCGAGGCCGCCCCGGTGCGCCGCCAACCGCAGAGGTGTGATGTCCCCCGCTGATCTCGTCCCGGTGCACGGTGGCCTCCGTGAACCGGTCACCCGAACCGTCTCGTTGCGCGAACGCAGCGCCCTCGTCGCGGAAGGGGCCTCCGCGCCGAGCGTCCGTGTCGAGCGCGCAACGAGACGGTTCGGGTGACCGGTTCACGGAGGCCACCGGGCACCGGGACGAGATCAGCGGGGGACATCACACCTCT
>JANQRO010000126.1 GCA_028284525.1 Myxococcota bacterium
CGGCGGCAGCATCTCGCCCAGCCAGCCGTAGCCGAACTCCGCGTAGAGGGCGGGGACCCGGGCGACGAAGGAGGCGGCGAAACGCCAGTGCCCGTCGGCCTGACGCTCCATCGCGACCGCGACGTTGCCCCGCTCGGTCTCGATCACGCCGACGCGGTCGCGCTGCGGGGAGAGACCGTCGTCGAGGTCGCCGGTCTCGAGGTCCGAGAGGTCGGCGAAATCGATCCACAACGTCTGGTCGAGGACGGTCTTGAGCTGGCGGGCGGCCCGCGGGCCCCGACTGGCGCGCTCTCCGGCCGCACTCGCGGACAGGTCCAGAAAGCCGCTCGCCGTCTCGAAGTCGCCGTCCCGGGCCGCGACCAGGAAGAGGAACATCGCGCCCCGCGGCGTGGTCGGTGTGGCGACGACCACCACCTCTTCCGCGTCGGTCGCGCTCTCCTCCTCTTGCGCTCCCTCCTGGGCGCGGACACCCGGTGCGGCCAGACACACCAGGGCCAGCGCGGCTCCGAGCCACCGCAGCGTACGCGTCATTCCATCCCCCACCGATCCACGCCCATACAATGACGACTTCCCGGCGGTTTTCTACGGCGTCGGCACCGATATACTCAGCCGCCCCCGGGAGGAGTCGATGGGTCGCATCCTCGGAATCGCCGTCGCGCTGCTCGTCGTGCTGGTCGGGCTCGCCGCGGTGGTCGGCTATCAGCAGGTCACCGATCTGGACTTCGAACGGGTCGGGGAAGACGTCGCGCTGTTCTCCGGTTTCGGCGGCAACGTGGCGGTGCTGCGCACCGAGCGCGGCTCGGTGATCGTCGACACGATGACGCTGCGGCTCCAGGGAGAGCAGCTCCGCGAGCGCGCCGAGGCCTTCGCCGGTGGATCGGTCGTGAAGGTGATCAACACCCACTACCACCTCGACCACACCCACGGAAACCCGGCGTTCCCGGCCGGCACCGACATCATCTCCACGGCGCGGACCCGCGAGTACCTCGAGCGCTTCGACGCCGGCTACTGGGAGGGGGAGCGGGAGGCCTCGCTACCCACCCGCACCTTCGAGGAACAGCACGAGTTCCGGATCGGCGGCAAGACCGTACGGGTGCTCTTCCTCGGGGCGGGCCACACCGGCGGCGACGCGGTGGTGCACTTCGTCGAAGACCGCGTGCTCCACCTGGGAGATCTGTTCTTCCATCGCATCTATCCCAGCGTCGACCTCGAGGCGGGCGGCAGTGTGCGCGCCTGGGTCGAGACCCTCGACCGCGCCCTCGAGATCGACTTCGAGGTCGCGATCCCCGGCCACGGAGCGGTGGGCACCCGTGACGACGTCCTCCAGTTCCAGGCCTTTCTCCGCGAGGTCGTCGCCCACGCCGAACGGGCCGCAGCGGAGGGTTGGAGCCTCGACGAGACCCTCGACCGGGCCCTGCTGCGCGAGGACGAGGGCTACGAGACGATCGGTGTCCCCGGGATCTTCCACCTCGACCGCGACTTCGTGGTGCGTCGCGCCTGGGAGGAGACGACGGGAGCGCTCGAGGGAAAGGACCGCGATGAATAGCCGCGAGCTCTTCTCGGTGCAGGACAAGTGTGTGCTCGTCACCGGCGGCTCGCGCGGGATCGGGCGGATGATCGCCGAGGGCTTCGTGTCGGCAGGTGCGCGGGTGTGGATCGCGGCCCGCAAGGAGGAGGAGTGTCGCGAGACCGCCGAGGCGCTCTCCGAGCAGGGCTCCTGCGAGGCCCTCCGCGCCGATCTGTCGACCAGCGACGGGGTCGACGCCCTCGCCGCGGCGCTGCGCGAACGGGCCGCGGAGCTCCACGTCCTGGTCAACAACGCCGGCGCCAACTGGGCGGCGCCCTTCGACGAGTTTCCCGAGTCCGGTTGGGACAAGGTGATGAACACCAATCTGAAGGCGGTGTTCAACCTGACCCGGCTGCTGCGCCCCGCTCTCGCGGCGGCGAGTCGCCCGGGCGACCCGGGGCGCGTGATCAATATCGGCTCGATCGACGGGATGCGCGTGCCCGCCCTCGAGACCTACCCCTACGTCGCCGCCAAGGCGGGTCTCCACCAGCTCACCGCGATGCTCGCCAAGAGGCTCGCGCCGGAGATCAACGTCAACGCGGTGGCGCCGGGGCCCTTCCACAGCAAGATGATGGCCGAGACGATCGAGCGCTTCGGCGATCAGATCATCAAGAGCTGCCCCGCCGGGCGGATCGGCGAGCCCGAGGACATGGCCGGGGTCACGCTCTTCCTGTCCTCGCGCGCCGGCGCCTACCTCACCGGTGCGGTGCTTCCGGTCGACGGCGGCATCTCGACCACGCTCTGAGCGTCGCCCGCTACAGGACGACGCCCGCGACACACGCGGCGCCAAAGGTGGCGAGGACGCCCGCGAGGAGCGACCGGGGCCCGAGCGCCGCGATCTCGGCGCGCCGGCTCGGCGCCAGGGCCCCCAGCCCCCCGAGCAGGATCGCCAGGGATCCGAGGTTGGCGAAGCCGCAGAGCGCGTAGCTCGCGAGGGTGGCGCTGCGCGGGGCGATGGCGCCCGCGTCGAGCATCGCGGCGAGCTCTCGGTAGGCCAGGAACTCGTTGAGCACGGTCTTGGTACCGAGGAGCGACGCCACCGGCAGGACGTCCTCGCCGGGAAGCCCGAGCAGCAGGGCCAGGGGGGAGAAGGCGTACCCGAGCAGGAGCTGGAGGGAGAGCTCCGGCGCGCCGAAGGCCCGGCCGACGCCGCCCAGCACCTGGTTCACCAACGCGACGAGCGCGACGAAGGCGATCAGCGTGGCGCCGATGTAGGCGGCGAGGCGAAGACCGGCGCCGGCGCCCTGGGCCGCAGCGTCGATGAGACCGCTGGCCGCGCCGTCCCGGGCGACCTCGGCGCCCGCTGCCGTCGCCGGCGTGTCGCGCTCGGGCACCATCAACTTGGCGAGGATCACGCCCCCCGGAGCGGCGATGAGGCTCGCGGTGACGAGATGTCCGGCGTAGCCGGAGCCGAGGAGCTCCGCGTACACGACGAGGACCGAGCCCGCGACGGTCGACATCCCCACCGCCATCACGGCGAAGAGCTCCGATCGGGTCATCCCCTCGAGGTAGGGGCGGATGCAGAGCGGGGCTTCGATCATCCCGAGAAAGAGGTTCGCGGTGGCGGCGAGGCTCTCGGCTCCGGAGAGGTGGAGGGCGCGTCCCATCACGGCCGCCATCACCCGCACGGCGATACGGATGAGACCCAGGTAGTCGAGCACCGCGAAGAGGCTCCCGAGGAACACGATCGTCGGCAGCACGTGAAACGCAATGGTGTACTCGCCGTCGGTGATGCCCCCGAAGACGAAGCGCGCGCCGACGCGGGCCGGGGTCGCGAGGGCCACCACGGCCCAGCTCGCGGCGTGGAAGAGCAGCGCGCCGAGCTCGGTCTTGAGGAGCGCCACCGCCACGAGCAGCTGGAGCGCCAGGCCCGCACCGATCACCCGCCAGGGCGGGTGGCGTCGGTCGAGGGAGACCCCCCACGCAACGGCGAGCGTTGCGGCCACGCCGACGACGCAGAGCAGACGGGGCCCGAGCTCAGCCACCCGCGGGCTCCTTCGGGCTCGCGGTGGAAAGCTCGCCGAGCAGGGCGCGGGTCGCGGCGACGGGATCCTCCGCGGCGGCCAGCGCCGACAGCACACAGGCCGCGCTCGCCCCCGCGCCCAGGACGGGGGCGATACGCCCGGCACCGATTCCGCCGATCGCCACCATCGGGTGACGGCCGCGCAGCGAGCAGGCCTCGGCGAGGAGCGCGAGGCCGCGGGGGCTGTACTCCGAGGCCTTCGAGTCGGTTCCGTAGATCGGACCGAAGGCGAGGTAGTCGACGTCCTCCCGCGCCGCCGCTCGCACCTGGTCGAGGGTGTGGGTCGAGCGCCCGACGAGCAGTCTCGAACGGGCGGCGCGGGGGATCCGCGCCGGCGGGAGATCGCGTTGGCCCAGGTGGACGCCGGCGGCACCACAGGCGAGGGCGAGGTCGAAGCGATCGTTCACGATCAAGCGGCCGCCGCGTTCCGCGCAGAGTCTGTGGATCGCACGGCCCCAGGCGAGGGTGTCTTCGTCCCCGCTGTGCTTCACCCGAAGCTGCAGGAGGGTCGCGCCCCCGTCGAGGGCGGCCCGCGCCTGAGCCACGGGGTCGCGGGGCCAGCGCGGGTCGTCGTCGACCAGCACGTAGAGCCCCGCGATGGCCGAGTGCGTCACCGCGGGCTCCGGGTCAGGACCGCACCGGCAGCTGGATGTCGAGCTCGGTGATCTTCTTGCGCAAGGTGTTGCGGTTGATCCCGAGCAGCGTCGCGGCGCGCAGCTGGTTGCCCCCGGTGAAGGACAACGCCGCTTCGATCAGCGGCCGCTCGACCCGCTCGAGGACGTTGCGGTAGAGCTCCTCGGTCCCGTCTTCGTTGCGGAAGGCCGCTTCGGCTTCGCTCCGCACACGCTCTTCGAGGGTTTGCGACCGCGTGTCGCCACGCTGTTCGTCGGCGAGGAAGGCGAAGTCCTCTGCGGAGAGGACTTCCCGAGTGCCCAGCACCAGCGCGCGTTTGATCGCATTCTCGAGCTCGCGCACGTTGCCCGGCCACGCATACCCGGCCAGGAAGCGCAGCGCTTCGTCCGAGACGAAACGCGCCTCGGTCTGGAGCTCGTCGCTGTAGCGCGCGGCGAAGTGAGCCGCGAGCACCGGGACGTCGTCGCTGCGCTCGCGCAGCGGCGGAATGTGCAACGGCACCACCCGCAACCGGTAGAGCAGGTCTTCACGGAAGCGCCCGGCACGCACCTCCTCGTCGAGGTCCCGGTGGGTCGCCGCGACGACGCGCACATCCACCTGCTCGCCGCGTCGACCGCCGACCGAGGTGATCTCGCCGCTCTGCACCACCCGGAGGAGCTTCGCCTGCAGGTCTCCGGGCATGTCGCCGATCTCGTCGAGGAAGAGCGTGCCGAGGTGCGCTTCGCGAAAACGACCGGGTCGCGATTCGGTGGCGCCGGTGAAGGCGCCGCGCTCGTGGCCGAACATCTCGCTCTCGAGCAGCTCGCGGGGAATCGCCGCGGAGTTCACCGCGACAAAATCTCCGGTGGCGCGCGGGCTCGCGGCGTGGATCGCCCGGGCGACGAGCTCCTTGCCGGTTCCGCTCTCTCCCTGGATGAGCACCGGGACGTTGCGCGGGGCGACGCGGCCGATCATCTTGAAGACCTCGAGCACCGCCTTGCTGCGCCCGACCAGGGGGCTTTCCGGTGGGCGTCCCACCTCGCGGCGCAGGTGTCGCACCTCCCGCTCCAGGGCGCGCACGCGCAGCGCCTTGTCCACGAGCGCGAGCACCTCGGCCACCTGAAAGGGTTTGGCGAGGTAGTCGAGCGCGCCGTGCTTCATCGCCTCGATCGCGTGGTCGAGGGTGTTCTGGGCGGTCATCACGACCGCCGCCACCTCGTTTCCGGTGCTGCGCAGACGCTCGAGGAGCTCGAGTCCGGTGAGTTCGGGCATCCGGATGTCGAGGAAGGCGATGTCGACGTCGCCCACCGCGAGCCGTTCCCAGGCGGCGTCGCCGGTGGCGGCCTCGACCACCTCGTGGCCCTCCTCCTCGAGGGCCTCGCGCAACACGAAGCGGATCGAGTCCTCGTCGTCGGCGACGAGCACCCGGGCACCACTCACGAGGGCCTCCGCAGGGGCAGGACGACACGCGCCCGGGTTCCGATCGGGCTGCGCGGGCGCAGCTGGAGCGAGCCCCCGTGCTGCGCGACGAAGTGACGGCTGAGCGCCAGCCCCAGCCCGGTGCCCTGGGTCTTGGTGGTAAAGAACGGGGTCCCCACCTGCTCGAGGGCCTGCTCCGGAAGCCCACAGCCCTCGTCCTCGACGTCGATCACGACCCCCGGCACACGTCCCCCGCCTTCGAGTTCGACGCGGTGGTCGAGACGCAGCCGGCTCGAGACCCGCAGGGTCCGGCCCGCTGCGCTGTCGTCGCGCGCGTCTGGAGCGTCGGCGGCGGCCACCATGGCGTCGACCGCGTTGCGCATCAAGTTGAGAAAGACCTGGTGCAACCGGTCGCTGTCGGCGAGGAGCTCGGGGATCGAGGGGTCGAAGCTGCGTTCGAAGCGAAGGCCCGCGGAGCGCGCGTCGAGCTCGACGATCGCGAGGACGTCTTCGAGGACGCGATGGACGTTGGTCGGCCCCGGTCGCACCCGGTCGTTGGTCAGGGACATGAAGTCGTCGATCAGCGACACGATGCGGTCGACTTCCGAGATGATGAGCTCGGCGCGACGCAGGGCGCGTTTGTCGTCACTGCGCCGCGCCAGCAGCTCGGCGGCCCCGCGGATCCCGCCCAGCGGGTTCTTCACCTCGTGGGCGATCCCGGCGGCGACCCGTCCGAACACGCGGTCCTGGATCTGCGCCTCGCGGGCCGCGCGGAGGGTGGCGCCGATCGTGCCGTCGCGGAGGACCACCACCGCGCCCTCGACCTCGCCGCCGGGGTCGGTGAGCGCCACGGTCGTGACGTCGATCACCGCCTCCTCGTCGTTCCTCCGCGCGAAGGCCAGGTCGTGGACGACCGAGGAGCTCCCCTCCTCGAGCGTGCGCCCGAGCTCCCTCTCGAAGAGGCGGCCACCGGGGAGGGAGGTCAAGGGCTCGCCGACGACGGGCCCCGACGCGGCACCGATTCCGAGGATCCGCTGCGCCGCCCCGTTCACCCGCAGCACGGCCCCCCGGCGGTCCACCACGACCACACCGTCGAGGATCGCTTCGAATACCTGTTCCAGATCGCCTGTGCGTTCGCCCTGGGGCACTGCCTGTCTCTCCCGAAGTGCCTAATTCTTGGGCACTTTCGGGCGGGCTGCTAGTGTCGCGAGATGCGCACAGGCCTCGACGCTCGCGAAGCCCAGCGCATCATCCTGGAGGCGGTGCAGACACTGCCACCGGAGGTGTGTGCGGCGGCCCTCGCCCGCGACCGCGTGCTCGCCGAAGCGGTGGTGTCCGCGCGACGGCTGCCGCCCTGGGCGGTATCGGCGATGGACGGCTACGCCCTCCACGGGTGCGATCTCGAGGCGAGCGGATCGACGCTGCGGGTCACCCAGGAGGTCGCCGCGGGCGCGCCCCCCGGTGCCCCCCTGCAGCCCGGCGAGACGGCACGCATCTTCACCGGCGCCCCGGTCCCCCCCGATGCCGCGGCGGTCGTGCGGCAGGAGGACACCGAGCGCCGCGACGACGGCGTCGTGGTGACGGTCGGGGTCAAGGCCGGCGAGAACATCCGCGACGCCGGGGAGGACATCGAGGTCGGCGACCGGGCACTCGTCGAGGGGACCCCCCTCGGCCCGGCGGCGCTCGGCGTGCTCGCCTCGGTGGGGCGCTCGACGGTCTCGGTGGTGCAGCGCCCGCGCGTGGCGCTCCTCTCGAGCGGCGACGAGCTGATCGAGCCCGACGGCGACCCGGGGGTCGGCCGGATCGTGTCCTCGAACTCGTACTCCCTCGCGGCGCAGACCCAGGCGGCGGGCGCCGAGCCGATCTACGCCGGGATCGCCGCCGACACCCCCGAGGCCCTCGAGACGATGCTCCGCGCGAGCCTCGACCACCACGTGATCGTGAGCTCGGCGGGGGTCTCGGTGGGCGACCGCGACTACGTGCGCCCGGTCCTCGACCGTCTCGGCTGCGAGCTGATCTTCTGGGGCGTCAAGATCAAACCCGGCTATCCGCTGGTCTTCGGCCGTTTCGGCGACACGGGTCCGCTGGTCTTCGGTCTCCCGGGGAACCCGGTGTCGGCGATGGTCACCTTCGAGCAGTTCGTGCGTCCGGCGCTCCTCAAGATGGCTGGCGAGCGCGCCCTCTTTCGCCCGCGCGTGCGCGCGCGCCTCGGTGAACGGCTCACCAAGGGGGCCGGCCGGCTCCACCTGGTGCGCGTCGTCCTCGAACGCTCCGGCGCAGAGATCGTGGCGACGAGCACGGGCAACCAGAGCAGCGGAGTGCTGCGCTCGATGGCCCGCGCCCAGGGGCTGCTGATCTTCCCGGCCGAGGCGACCGAGCTCGCCGCGGGAGACACGGCCGAGGTGCAGGTGCTCGACCCGCGGGTGCTCGCCACCGAAGACTCGGGACTCTAGGACCTTCGGGGACCGGGGCAGCGTCCTCAGCGTCCGCGGATGTGTCGCAGGATCGCGGTACTGTGCAGGCCCGGAAGCTCGGGGAGACGCACCACGCGGCCGCCCCAGCTCTCGACCTGCCGGCGACCGACGATGTCGTCGAGCTCCCAGTCGCCTCCCTTGGCGAGGACGTCGGGGCGCAGCGCGCGAATCAGTGCCAGCGGGGTGTCGGCCCGAAACTGCACCACCGCGTCGACACACTCGAGGCCGCCGAGCAGACGCGCGCGTTGGCGGCCCGGGATCGCCGGCCGCCCCGCTCCCTTGAGGCGACGCACGCTGGCGTCCGAGTTCATCGCGACCACCAGGCGGTCGCCCAGCGCGCGGGCCGCCTCGAGGCTGTAGAGGTGGCCGGCGTGGAGCAGATCGAAGCAGCCGTTCGTGAAGACCACCCGCTCGCCACGGCGCCGCGCGGCGCGACACCAGCGGGCTGCACGAGCGGCGCTCATGCGCTTCGAATGGCTGCTGCGCGGGGTCCGCGGCTTCGAATCGCGGCGGCGCGACGCGCCGCTCACGGGGGGTCCTCGGGCTCGGCGCCGGCTTTGGGTCGGATCGAGAACAGACGCCCCAGTCGGCTCAGCCCACCGAACACGAAGTTGGGAACCCCTTCGGCGACGATGCTCGCGGGCCCCGACAGAAAGGTCTTGATCGGGATGAGATCGGCGTCGGGATCGCTCCAGGGCCCTTCGAGGGAGAAATAGGCGGAGACCAGGTTCTCGTCGGAGCCCAGCAGCAGCGTGCTCAAGATCGGCAGGGTGCCGATCACCTTGTCGATCCCGCGGAAGAGAAAGAGCCCCGCCACGATCTCCATGGTGTAGGGCGGCGCCAGCTCGACGCCGCCCGTCGCCACCATGCGCAGGGTCGGTCCGCTGATGGCGAAGGACTTGGCCTGCACGGTGCCCGCGTCGAAGCGGAACTCGCCGTCGATCGCGTGGTAGGGGAGCGATTCGCGCGAGCGGAACGGGTTCAGGGTCTCGCTCACCGCCGCGATGGCCAGCGCCCACGGCACCCGGCTGTGGACGACGCCGTCGCGGGCGTGGGCCGAGACCGGTCCGCGCATCGTCGCGACGAGGGGCTCCCCCGCCCGCAGCCGCCCCTCCAAGAGCGCCCCCAGGACCACCCGACCCTCCGTGGCCGGGCTCGGCAACCCCATGTCCGAGAGCAACGTCTGGAGGTCCCCGTCGCCGACTTGGAACCCGGTCTTGTAGGGCACGTGGTCGGGGAGCGAGAGGTCGAGCTCCAGGTTGCCGCGCACGAAGCCGCGCGGGGCGAGGGTGATCGAGACCTCGTCGCTCCACAGGGTGGTGTCACGCAGGCGAAACGGCGCCCGCACCTCCCGGGCCGTATACGGGCCGACGTGGTTCACCTCGACGATCGCGTGGCCGGCCGCCCAGTGGACGCCGTCGCGCTGCGCCGGGAGACCGCGATCCCCGGATCCGACCGGGTCGCCGATCCGGGTCGGCGGCAAGGCGTGGGTCTCGACCTCGAGGACGATCCGCTCCTCGCCACCCTCTCCGGACAGTCGCCCGCGCCCCGACACCCAGACCCCGCCCCAGCGGGCCCGGTGGAGTTCGACCTCGGCACCCGGGGACAGCGGGCGCAGGGTGGCGCTCACCCGTCCCATCGGAGCGAGCAGTGCGGGGTGGTCGAGCCAGTCGAGCTCCAGACGCGCGCGGTGCCAACGCGGCTGGGGTGGCGGCGTGTGGGTGACCCAGGCGACGAGGGGGGCCCGCCCCCGCACGGGGGGGACCGCCGCCAGCGGCTCGCGTCCGGCTTTGCCGACCAGACGCATCCAGTCGCCGATCTCGAGGGTCATGACGGGGAGTGGCCGATCGCCGAGCTCGGCGCGGAATTCCCGGAAGGCGAAGCGCGCCGCGTCGACGGCGATGCGCCCAGAGACCCCGCGCAGGGGCTCGCCCTCCTCCAACGGGATCTCGTCGCTGCGCAGGTCGGCCTCGAGGCGCAGCCCCTGGGGCCACTCGGTGGGCGAGCGGAGCCATGAATCGAGGGCCCCGAGCGCGACCCCGTCGGCGGCCAGGTTCACCGCGTCGAAGCTCCCGGCGCCGAGGACCGCGAAGCGGTCGGCGACCCGCTCGAGGCCGAAGTCGTTCGCGTAGCCGCTGAGGGTCGCGAAGGGGAGGCGTTGGGCGCGGAGGACGACGTTCGCCTCCGCGCGCTCGTCGAAGGGGCGGGTGAGGTCGGCCCCGCCACGTATCACGAGCGCGTCGGCGACGAGCTCGAGGTCGGCGAGACGCAGCCGTCGCGGAGAGAGCGCACCGCTGCCGGTCAACTGGAGGGCCGGGAGGGCGGTGTCTCCGACCGCGCCCCGGCCGACCCGCATCAGGGCCGACTCGATCTGCAGGGTGTCGGCGCTCCGCTCGCCGCGAAGCGACGCGTCCACCACGCCGGCGAGGGCGGGGAGCTCGGGGGCCAGCTGGCGTAGCCAGGTGCGCTGCGCCCCGAGGTCGAGTCCGCGGACCCTCGCTTCGAAGCGTCCGGTCTCGAGGCTGCCGGCGAGCTCGACCTCGATCCGGGCGGTTCCGAGACGGCCCTCCGCGACGAGACGCGACGAGGCTCCGATCGACAACGCGATGCTCGCCTCCTCGAACGCGGCAGTCGCGGTGGGGACTCCGCGGGACTCCCGGCTCACCCGCAGCGAGGCGTCGACCACTTCGAGGCGGCGCAGCCCCGAGGCGCGCAGCGGGTTGGGGGGGACCGCGGCGTCCTCGTCCTCGGCAGAAGCCTCTGGAGCTCGCACCCACGCGCCGAGTCGGGTCGGTCGCACCGAGCCATCGGCGAGCTGTCGGAGATGGACCCGGAGCCCTTCGAGTCGGAGCCGGTCGAACCGGGCGCCCCCGCGGAAGAGCCGCAGCAGGTCGAGGCGCAGCTCGGCCCGCGCCAGGGACATCGCGGTCTCGCCGTCCTCGAGCACGCTGATGTCGCGGGCAGTGATCGAGGGACCGCGGGCCCAGCCGAGCGACACGGCCCCCACCCGCGTGTCCCCCAAGACCTCGGAGAGGGCGCCCTCCGCTTCGAGACGCAACCGCTCCGGACCGAGCTCGGCCGCCACCCACACCCCTAGCACCAGGCTCCCGGCGAAGAGGAGCGCAAAGGAGAGGGCTCGCAGCGTGCGCCTGCGGGTGGTGGCCATCGGAAGCGGCGGTTCTCCAGAGGGAGGGATCGCGAAGCAGCGGGGTCGTCTCCCTGAGACGCACCAGGGCGTTCGGGGTTCAGCTCCCGCCGCGGGGTGAACGCCCGGCCGGTCGCCGGGGGCCGGTGGGCTGCCGCGACCCCGAGGGGTCGCCCGTCAGCGGATCCATTGGCCCGACTCGACGGGTTCGCAGCGCGAGGTCGGAGGCTAGCAGTTGGTGCACGGGCCTCGGTGGCGCTGCGCGACGCCTCCCGCGGCCCGTTCCACCGGCTCCAGACGCCGATTTTTTGGCGCGTTCTTGCCGACCCGGGAACCCAAGGTTGGCTTCACGAAAGCGCGATTCATGTGCGGTTTCGCGCGCTTCAAGCGCAGCCCTCCTGCGGATTTCCGGTGACGGGAAATTCCCCGACCGGACTCCGACCACGGCGTCCAACATCCGATTATCCCTAAAGAAATCCCACTTGGTTCCGAAACGGATCCGTGGATGCACCGCGCGTGCGTCCGAGGTGCCAAGCAGGGAGTGGACCTTATGGAGAGCAACAACCCGCGTACGCAGAAGAACCGGGTGCGCGAACTTCGAGAGAACCGCCTGATGACGCAGGCCCAGCTCGCTCGCAAGGCGAAGGTGGCTCTCCGGACGATCCACAGTGTCGAAAAGGGCATGAACTGCCGGATGGACACGAAACGGAAGATTCTGCTCGCGCTCGGGATGCGCTTCGAAGACAAAGACTATGTCTTCCCGCCCCGCGAGCTCTTCACGAACGACCCCGGGATGCCCTCGCAGCACTAGCGGGTTCCCGCGCTTCCACCGCACCCCCTCTCTTCGGTCTCGCTGGACCTCGGGTACATTGTGGTCTCCCGGGGCCGGGAGGGGGCAGGCCGATTTCCGACCGCGTCACACTGCTCGCCGACATCGCAGGGATCGTGTCGCGATCGCACGATCTCAACGAGACGCTGCGCAACGTCGTGGATCTCGTCGCCAAGCGACTCGACGCCGACGTCTGCTCGGTCTACCTGAGCGAATCGGAAGCCTCGGGTCAGCTCGTCCTGCGCGCGACCAAGGGCCTCGACGCGGGCGCCGTGGGGAACGTCCGGCTCGGGATCGGAGAGGGTCTGGTGGGTGTGGTCGCCGAGACCGGCGAACCCCTGGCCCTCGATCGGGCGCAGGAGCATCCGCGCTTCCGCTACTTCCCCGAGACCGGGGAGGAGCGGTACCAGTCGCTGCTCGCCGCCCCTCTCGTGGTGCGCGGACTGCCCCTCGGCGTGCTGGTCGTCCAGACCGTCGGAGAACGGCACTTCGAATCCCACGACGTCGGAATGCTCCAGTCCTGCGCGCAGATGATCGCGCCGCTGGTGCTCAACGCGACCCTCCTCGAGCTGGTGACGGCCCCCGACGACGACCGCCGCCGTTTCGTCGACGAGATGGCCCGTGCCGGGCTCTCGGTGACGGCCGCTGGGGGCCCGCCCCGGGCCGAGCACAACGAGGAGCTGCGTGGGATCCCGTCCTCGCCGGGGATCACGATCGGCCCGGTGTACCTGCTCGAGTCGCCCCTCGACCTGAGCCACATCGACTACACCCCCAACGAAGACGCCGCGAGCGAGCTCGCCGATTTCCAACGCGCGGTGGGCGAGGCGCGCCGTGAGCTCGACGACCTGATCGAGGACATGGGGCAGCAGTTCGGCCCCGAGTTCTCGGCGGTCTTCAACACCCACATCCAGATCCTCGAGGACAAGGGCTTTCTCTCGAAGATCGAATCCCGACTCGCCGAGACCGTCGATGCGGTGGGCGCCGTGCGCGACGTCGTCGAGGAGTACAAGGCGCTCTTCGGGCGGATCGAGGATCCCTACTTCCGGGAGCGCGGGGTGGATGTCGAGGACGTCGGTCGCCGCCTCGTCGCGAAGCTCCTCGGCGTCCGCCACCACAACATCCCCCTCTCTCCGGGTGCGGTGGTGGTGACCGACATGATCCTTCCCGCCCACTTCGCGTTGCTCGAGACCGACAAGGTCGGTGCGATCGTCGCCGAACACGGCGGCGTCACCTCCCACGGCGCGATCTTCGCCCGCACCCTGGAGCTCCCGGCGGTGACCGGGGTGCGCGACGTGGTGGCGACGGCACGCCCCGGCGAGCTGGCGATCGTCGACGGCACCAACGGCCGCGTCTATCTGTCCCCCGACGAGCGGCTCCTCGAGCGCTACCGCGAGGAGAAGCAGCGCTTCGACATCATGATCGGGCACCTCGATGCCCTGCGGCTGCGTCCCTCGGAGACCCGCGACGGTCGCGCGATCGCCCTCACCGCCAACGTCGGCTTGCTGGCGGATCTGCGTCATTGCGAACAGCACGGGGTCGAGGGGGTCGGGCTCTTCCGCACCGAGCTCCTGGCGCTCGCCCACCGCGGCATTCCGAGCGAGGACGAGCAGCGCAAGGTCTACGCCCAGGCTGCGCAGGCGATGGCGCCGCACCCGGTGACGATCCGCACCCTCGATCTCGGCGGCGACAAGCCGATGCCCGGGATCGGCTTCGAAGGCGAGGAGAACCCCCAACTCGGGTGCCGCTCGATCCGGCTCTCGCTGCGAGACGTGGAGTCGCTGCGCAGCCAGCTCCGCGCCATCGCCCGGGCCAACACGGCGGGCAACCTGCGCTGTCTGCTCCCGATGATCTCCGCCCTCGACGAGCTGCGTCAGGTGCGCGAGATCCTCGACGAGGTGCTCGAGGACCTCGCGTCCCACGTCGAGACACCGCTCCCGCCCCTGCCGATCGGCGTGATGATCGAGGTGCCGTCGGCGGCGTTGATCGCGGATTCCCTCGCCGCCGAGTGCGATTTCTTCAGCATCGGGACCAACGACCTCACCCAGTACACCCTCGCGGTCGACCGGGGCAACGAGGCGATCAGCCACCTCTACCGACAGCTCCACCCCGCCGTCCTGCAGCTGATCGATCGCAGCACCCGGGCGGCGTCCCGGGCCGGGATCCCCGTCTCGGTGTGCGGCGAGATGTCGAGCAATGCCCTGGCGGCTCCCCTGTTGGTGGGCATGGGCATTTCGGAGCTCTCGGGAAGCCCGCGGGGTGTCCCCGTGGTGAAGGAGATCATCCGCGCCCTCGATTCGGCGGATCTCGAGGCCGACGCCCGCGCCGCGCTGGCTGCGGGCACCGTCGCCGAGGTCGAGGGGATCGCCGAATCGAGGGCGCGGATGATCTCCTTCACCACGGGGACACCCCGCGGGCTTCCCGAGAGCTCCGAAATGCCCAT
>JANQRO010000127.1 GCA_028284525.1 Myxococcota bacterium
CGCTGCGCGGGGCCCCGCCGATCCACGCCACCTTGCGGGTCGCCCCGACCAGGGTCCCCGCCAGACGCAGCCCGTTGCCGCGCAGTCCGGGCGCCGCGAGCCCCGCGCTGAGCTCGTCGCTGCGCCAGAAGGGGTTGCGGTCGAGGGGGATTCCCGCGAGCCACTGGACGAGGTCGGATTCGTCGAGGGCCTCGAGGGGCTCGGTCGCCTCCTCGTCGAACTCGACCTCGAGCACCTCGTCGGCGTCGTCGGGGACCTCTTGCAGACGAGCGCCCGACCCCGCGAAGAACAGATAGTTTTCGACGGCGACGACCACCGCGAACGCGGGCAGCGCGATCCAGAGCCAGCGGCGGTTCACGACTCGCCCTCCACCCGCGCGAAGAAGCGGGCGCCGATTTCGACGCGCAGCGCGGGGTAGTCGCGGCGCAGGTCGATCTCGTCGAGACGCAGCGGGATGTGCCCACTCTCGATCCGTCGCAACACCCGCAACGTGTCGCGGTAGCTCGCGCGAAACGCCACGCGGACCGGAATCTCCTCGACCCGCAGGATCTCGCCGCTGGTGGGCGAGGTGAGCAGGTGTCGCAGGGCCGTCTGGGAGTCGTCGGCCACGCGACGCACCACCTCGAGGTGCTCGAGGCTCGGCGTGTCGAGGGCCGAGCCCACCCGGGCGAAGAGCGAGGCCTCGTCGACGGGCGCGCCGAGCAGCGTCTTGGTCGCGGCGAAGCGCTCGTTCCAATGGGCCATCTCGTCGGCGCCGATGTCGCGGAGCTCGCGCTCCTCGCGTGCCCACGAGTCGAGGTCGCTCCGGTGGGTCTCCATCTCGGCGCGGGTGTTGTCGAGCATCGCCGAGCCCGGGCCGAAGTAGGCGACACCCGCCAGCAGGGCGACCAGGGTCACCCCGATGGCGAGGGCGAGGTTGCCACGTTCCGAGAACGGGGAGGGTGTGGGGGTCACGTCGGATCCTCCGCGCCGTGGCGCGAGCGGGGCTCGACCGGTGCCAGCTCGGCGCGCACCTGGAAACGCAGCGCCTCGCCGGCGTCCCGGGCGGCGGAGGAGGCGCGGGTGAGGTGTCGCACGGCGAAGAGGGGGGAGGCCGAGAGTCGCTGCGACCAACGCGAGACCGCGTCGGCGGCCTCGGTGCCCGCGCCGTCGGCGGCGACCACCAACGAGGCCTGCCAGCGATCGGCGCGGCGCTCGACCCGCAGGTGCTCGACGTGGAGTGCGGGGGGCAACGCCGCGCCCAGGGTGCGCAGCGCCGCGCTCGTGCGCGGCTGCTCCGGGGCGAGCTCGCGCCAGAAGGATTCGATCGCCGCGGCATCGGAGCGCATCTGTTTGGCGACGAGGAGCGCCTCGCGGCGTTCGGCGTTGGCCTCCCACTGGGCTTGGAGCGAGGCGAGCTCGGCGCGCAGCTGCGCCGTGTGTGTGAAGAGGACGGCGCCGAAGGCGACCGCCAGCGCGATCGCGCCGACCAGCCCGGCGCTCAGATGACGGCGCACCCGAGCGGCGTGGGTGCGGGCCTTGAGGTCCGGGGGCAGCAAGTTCCCCTGGACGGGCGCCAACGCGAGGCCCACCGCGACCGCGCAAGCGGCGGGGTCCACGTCGGGGAGCGGGAGGTCGACGGCCTGTTCGAAGACCTCGACCGGGAGCTCGAGATTGGTCCCCAGGACCGTCGAGAGCGCGTAGAGATCCGGGTCGTCGCCACACAGCACGACCCGGGTCACGGTGCCCAGGACGAGCTGGCTCTGGACGTAGTGGAAGGTGCGCACCAGCTCGGTGTGGAGACGTTCGGCGTGGTGCACGCCGTCCTCCAGCGGATCGAGCTCGAACTCGTCGGGGCTCTCTTCCCGGAGCATCCGCTCGCCGGCGAACTTGAGCGGGATCTCCCGGCTGAACACCCAGCCCGCCACGTCGGCGATGACGCAGGTCGCGGCGCGCTCCGAGACGTCGAGGATCGCGCAGAGCTGCTCCGGGTCGCGCTCGCGCACGAAGCGGGCGAGTTCGGCGAGGGCGAGGTGGTGGCTGTGGCTGGCACGCACCGCGAGACCGGCCGCGCGCCAGTCCTCGTAGCCGGCTCGGGAGACCGAGGCGAGGGCGGCGACCATCCAGATCGGCTCGCCCGGGGTGCGGGGCAGCAGGGTCGCCGAGACGCCGTCCTCCCCGAAGTCGGCGGCGAACTCGGTGGAGCGCCGACGGCCGATCCGCCGCAGGTCGCGTTTGGGCATCGCCGGGAGCGCCAGGCGTTCGTGGCGCAGATCGCCGTGGCGCAGCGCGATGCAGAACGAGGCCCGACGTCCCACCGCGCGCTGCAGCGCCCCGACCGCGCCGGCGAGGTCATCGTCCTCGATCGCAATGCGTCCGCTGCGCCGCAGGGTCCGCCCGGCGCCCGAGCCCCCCGCCTCGGCCCAACAGAGCGCGCCCCCGCGCAGGTCGACCCCGACGCGGCGCCCGAGCCAGGTCGCGCTGCGAGCTCCGGCGCTCACGGCCCACACCCCGGTGGCGCCGCAGCGGGCTGGATCAGGGTGAGGCCCTGCACCGCCCCGCCGCCGCGCACCACCACGACGCCGGTCGCCCCGCCTCCGGCCCAGACGCCGAGACCCTGGATGCGGACGGCGTGGGCGCCGTTGTGGAGGGCGGTGAGCGAGAAGGGACCGACCCCGCCCATCGGCACCTCGGCCCGGGTCCCCGCGTTCGAGAGCGACACGAAGGCGGCGACCTCGGTCGAGCCCAGGGCGCAGGGAGCGCCGGCGTCGTTGGGAACGCCGGTCACCGGAACGCTCAGGTTGCCGGTGGTGAGGAGGGCGGCCCCGGGAAAGACCAGGTCGTCGGCGGTCGCAAAGGTCCGATCGGCGCCGGCGCTGGTCACCTGACCGGCCACCGGATCGTACTGGAAGACCGTGCCCCAGCCGTCGACGGTCGGGTCGCTCCCGGGCGAGGGCCCCGAGACGTAGGGGCCGTTCCAGCCGGCGCCGATCCCGTTGACGTCGACCAGGTAGGCCGGCTGGGCGCCGCGGTTCACCAGCTCGTCGAGGGTCGCGGGGAGCGCCCCCATGTCCCCGAGAAAGCCGAAGGTGTCGTACGCGGGTTCGCCGGCGAGGCCGCGGCCCAGGCGCTCGAGTTTGTCCATCGTGAGGGCCCGTCGTTTCGCCTCGGCCTGTCGCACCACGAGCGGCGCCAGCGCCCCGGCCACCAGGCTCACCAGGGCGAGCGCCACGACGATCTCGATCAGCGAGAAGCCCCGCGCGGGGCGGGTCTCACGACGCGCCCGCATTGAGGTTCCCCATCATCGAGTAGAGCGGGACGAAGATGGACAGCGCGATCGTGGTGATCGCCGCGCCCAGCAGCAGCATCGTCCCCGTGTTGAAGACGCCGACCATGGTCTGGATCAGCCGCGGAATCTCGCGGTCGTAGTAGCTCGCGACCCGCGCAAGCGATTCCTCGATGCGCCCCGAGACCTCACCCACCGCGATCATGCGGGCCACGAGCACCGGGATGTGCTCCGAGCTCGTGAACGAGGTGGCCAGGGTCTCACCGGCCTCCACCCGCTCGCGCCGGCTGCGGATCTGCCGGCGGATCACCCGGTTCTGGATGGCGTCCTCGACCATCTCGAGGGCCTGGAGCACCGGCAGCCCGGCGCCGTAGAGCACGCCCAGGTTGTGCGCGAACCGCGACATCTCGATCATCGAGATCAGCCCGCCGACGACCGGGAGCCGCAGCAGCCCCTGGTGGATGCGCAGACGCCCCGAGTCGCTGCGTCCGAAGAGCCAGGCGCCGACGGCGCCGATGCAGAGCGCGAGCAACAGGGGGGGCCAGTAGGCGTGGAGGAACTGCTGGATGACCAGCAGCACCCGGGTCGGGAGCGGAAGCGCGACGCCGAGCTCGACGAAGATCTCGAGGAAGCGCGGCAGCACCCAACCGACGAGCAGGATGCAGAGGCCCACGATGCCGGTCAGCACCAGGGCCGGATAGCTCGCGGCCGACACGATCTGCCGCTTCAGCCCCTCGCGCCACTCGAGGTAGCGGACCAGGTCGTGGAGGATGCGGTCGAGCTGGCCGGTGGCCTCGCCGGCGCGCACCGACGCCACGACCAGCGGCGGGAAGTGACCGGGATAGTCGCCGAGGGCCGCCGACAGGGTCGAGCCCCCTTCGATCTTGCGGGTGATGTCCTGGACGACCTCGGCGAGGGGGTGGGACTCTTCGGCGCCGATGTCCTGGAGCCCCTGGAGGAGCGGGATTCCCGCCTCGATGACGATCGCCAGGTGGTAACAGAAGTCGATCAGCCCCCGGCTTCCGCGGGCGCGCCGCAGCGAGCGACGCAGCATCCGCGCGTCGACCAGAAAGAGGTCCATCGTCGCGAGCCGGCGGTCGAGGTCGGACTCGTCGAGGGCGAGTTCGATGCCCTGGATCGAGCGACCCGCTTCGTCGCGCGCCTGAAACGCGAAACGCGGCACGCTCAGTGCTCCACCGTGACGCGGGCGACTTCTTCGAGGGGGATCACGCCGGCGGCGGCGCGCTCTTGGGCGACCTCGCGGAAGGAGCGAAGACCGGCGCTCCTCGCGACGGCCTCGATCTCGTCGACCGCGGCGTCGCGACCGATCAGTTGGGCGATCTCCGGCCCGACTTCGAGGACCTCGAAGAGCGCTTCGCGACCCTGGGTCCCGGTGCCGTGACAGCGGTCGCAACCCTTGCCGATCTTGAAGGAGCCGGCGCCACCCGGCTCGATCCCCACCGCGTGGAGCTCGTCGTCCCGGGGCTCGTACTCGGCGGCGCAGTGGGTGCAGACCAGCCGCACGAGGCGTTGGCCGACGACCGCGACCAGACAGCTCGCGATCAGGAAGGGCTCGACCCCCATGTCGCGCAGCCGCGAGATCGTGCGCACCGCGTCGTTGGTGTGCAGGGTCGAGAACACGAAATGGCCGGTGAGGGCGGCGCGCAGCGCCATCCCCGCCGTCTCCGAGTCGCGCATCTCCCCCACCAGGATCACGTCGGGGTCGTGGCGCAGGATCGAGCGCAGCCCGGCCGCAAAGGTGAGCCCCGCGCGCTCGTTGATCTGACACTGGGTGACCAGGGGCAGGTCGTACTCGACCGGATCCTCGAGGGTGATGATCTTGCGCACCGACGAGTTCACCTGGGCGAGCAGGGCGTAGAGGGTGGTGCTCTTCCCGCTCCCGGTGGGTCCGGCGGCGAGCATCAGCCCGTTGGGACGCGAGGCGATCCGTCGCAAGGTCTCGATCTGGTCGTCGCTGAAGCCCAGGGTCTCGAGGCTGATCTTGCGGCGCCCGCGGTCGAGGACGCGGATCACCACGCTCTCCCCGGTGACCGCCGGGAAGGTGGAGACCCGCATGTCGACCTTCCGGTTCTGATACGCGAAGCGGATCTTGCCGTCCTGGGGGACGCGGGTCTCCGCGAGGTCGAGGTCGGCCAGCACCTTCACCCGCGCCACCAGCGGCGCCTGCAACGCGACGGCCATGGTCGGCCCCGCCCGCATCTCGCCGTCGACCCGGAAGCGCACCCGCACCACGTTCTCGTCGGGCTCGAGGTGGATGTCGGTGGCGTCGTCGCGCATGGCGAGGGTCATCACCTCTTCCATCAGCGCCGCGATGGCGCCGCGGCTCCCGGCGTCTCCCCCGTCCTCGATCTCGCTCATCGCGTGACGCAGCGCGGTCTCGAAGCCCGACTCGTGCTGGGCCTGGGAGCGGTAGGCGCGGTCGATGGCGCGCAGGATCTGACGCCGGCTCGCGGACACCACCCGGACGAAGAGGTCGGTGGCGCGCTCGACGGCGTCGATCGCCACGATGTCGGTGGGGTTCGCCATCGCGACGAGGAGCTGGGTGCCCTCGAAGCGGACGGCGATGAGCTGGTGACGACGCGCGATCGCCTCGTCGACCCGTTCGGTCGCCGCGGGCTCGATCTCGGCGGCGTCGAGATCGATGTGCTCCACGCCGGTCTGGGAGGCGAGGGCGCGGCTGATCGCCTCCTCGGTCGAAAGACCGAGGTCGATCAGGATGCGCCCGAGCTTGCCGCCGGTGCGCTTCTGTTCCGCCAGGGCGATCGCGAGCTGGTGTTCGTCGATGACGTCGGCATCGACCAGCAATTCGCCCATCTTCTTCTTCGCCAAGCCGTGACTCCCGCGCACCCCAAGCGCGTTCCGGACGCAGTTGTGGTGGTTGCGCAGGACGCATCGGCGCGGGTTTGGCGGGTCTCAATCCGGCCTTTCCCGGAGTTCGCGCCGAGAATGCGAAAGCGTGTGCGTATCGACGGT
>JANQRO010000129.1 GCA_028284525.1 Myxococcota bacterium
CGTCGGCCACCGCGGGCGTGGGCTCGGCGACCGGTGCCGCCACCTCCGCCACCGGCTCGGGTACGGGCTCCGGGGGCGGCTCGGGGGCCTTGCGCTTGCGCCGTCGGATCACCGCGCCGCCGCCCTCGGCCTCGACCCGGCGCTCCACCACCTGGGTGCCCGGCGCCTGCCCGCCGAGTCGCTCGCGCAGCAGGTTGGCCTCGTCCTCTTCCAAGGACGCCATGGGGCTGCGGAGCTCGACTCCGACCGCCTTGGCCTTGTCGACCAGCTCGCTGCGGTCGATGCCCAGCTCTTCGGCGATTTTGTAGGCTCGAACCTTTGCCATCGACGACTTGACCTGTTCTCTCGCGTCTTTGCGCGTTCGCTTGCCGGCCGCGACCCGCCGTGAAGAGCGCGGGGAAGTTAGCTCGCGTGCTCCGCGTTGGCCGGAGTCTCCCCCGACGCCGCCGCCTCGGCGGCCTCCGCGGCGAGACGCGCCTCTTCGGCAGCGCGGGCCGCCGCCTCTTCCTCTTCGCGACGCCGTTGCTCTTCGGCGAGTACCGCCGCGCGCTCCTTCACCGCAGCGGCCCCGTCCTCGTCGCCACCGGGGAGCTGCGCCAGGAGCTCGACCGGGCAGCGCGCCAGGTCGTCGAGGGAGGTGATGCCCTGTTGGAGGAGGATCTCCGCCTCGGGCTCCCCCCACCCCTCGACCACCGACACGGCCTCGGCGAGCCACTGGGCGATCTCGCGCATCCGCGACTCGCTCTTGATGTCGATCTTCCAGCCGGTGAGCTGCACCGCCAGCCGCACGTTCTGCCCCCGTCGGCCGATCGCCAGCGAGAGCTGGTCGTCGGGGACGATCACGTCCATCGACTTCTCGCCCTCGTCGATGATCACCTTCGACACCTGGGCGGGGGAGAGCGCGCTGCAGACGTAGCGCGCGGCGTCGGGGCTCCAGGGCACGATGTCGATGCGCTCGCCGCGGAGCTCCTGCACCACCGACTGCACCCGGCTCCCCTTCATCCCGACGCAAGCGCCGACCGGGTCGACGTCGCTGTCGCGGGAGGCCACGGCGATCTTCGAGCGCACACCCGGCTCGCGGGACGCGGACTCGATGCGCACGATCTTCTCGTAGATCTCGGGCACCTCGAGCTCGAAGAGCTTGGTGAGGAACTCCATCGAGGCGCGCGAGAGCACGATCTGCGGGCCCTTCGACGCCTTGTTGACGTCGAGCACGTAGGCGCGGATCCGGTCGCCCGGCCGGTAGCTCTCGCGCATCACCTGCTCTTTGGCGGGAAGCACGGCCTCGGCACGCCCCAGGTCGACGATCAGCGACCCCTTCTCGAAGCGCCTCACGATGCCGTTCACCACCTCTCCGGCGCGGTCCTTGTACTCGTCGTAGACGATCTCGCGCTCGGCGTCGCGCACCCGCTGGATGATCACCTGCTTGGCGGTCTGGGCGAGAATGCGGCCAAAGCTCGAGGCGTCGAGCTTCACGCCGATCTCGTCGCCGATCTCGACCTCGGGGTCGAGCTCGCGGGCGCGTCCCACCAGCACCTGGGTGTCGGCGTCGACGATCTCTTCGACGACGGTGCGGAACTCGAAGAGCTCGACCTCGCCGCTCTCCTCGTTGAAACGCGCCTCGATCTCCTTCTCGGCGCCGAACTTGCGCCGCGCCGCCTGGCGCATCGCCTCTTCGACCGCGCCGATGATCACGTCGCGGTTGATGCCCTTGTCCTTCGCGATCTGATCGATCTCGCGTTTGAGGGGAATCACGATTTCCCTCCCCTGCGCGCTTGTGCCGCCGCCCGGCGCCGCTCGCGGCGCCCGGACCGTTTGGAGCCCTTGGGCTTGGCAAAGTCCGCGCTGGAAAACTCGTAGACTTCGTGGGCACGCCGAACTTCGTCGAAGGGGATCTGCACGGCCTCCCCGTCGACCTCGAGCTCCGCCACACCGCCGTCGAAGGAGCGCAGCGCTCCGCGGAAGTGCTTGCGGCCCACGAGGGCGTGTTTGGTCTCGACCTTCACCTCACGCCCGCAGGCGGCGCGAAAATCCTTCTCCCGGGCGAGCACCCGGTGGAGTCCCGGCGAGGCGACCTCGAGCTGGTAGCGCTCGCTGAGCTCGTCCCGGGCGTCGAGCCCGACCGCGATCTCGCGGGAGAGCGCAGCGCAGCGATCGACCGGGACGCGGCCGTCGCCGGCGGGGGTGTCCACGACGATCCGCACCACCGTGGTGTCGGCGCCTTCGGCCAGGTCCGCGTCGACCAGCTCGAGCCCGTGATCGTCGATCACCGGCTCGATGAGCGCGCGGAGGTGCTCGGGAATCTCGTGGTACATACAAAAAAAGCGGACGCGGACGCCCACTCTCACCAACGCTTCCGCGGGACTGCGTAAGCGCTCGTAAGCTACTGAAGCGCCTACGAGAAGGCAAACGGCGGCGCCCCGGAGCGGGGTGTCGCGCGCCCTACCCTCCGGGGAATTCGAGGGTCCCGATCCACTCGCGGAGGACCGGATTGCCGAGCCGGGCCGCCAGAGCGGCGGTCTCGTCGGCGATGCGCTGGCTGGCCTGGGGGTCGAGGTAGTTGGCCGTCCCGACCTGCACCGCCGTGGCGCCGCACACCAGGAATTTGAGGGCGTCTTCGCCAGTCTGGATGCCGCCGATACCGCATACGGGGATGGAGACGGCGCGCGAGGCCTGCCACACCATGCGCTGGGCGACGACCCGGATCGCCGGGCCCGAGAGCCCCCCGAGCCCGTTGCGCAACACCGAGCGCCGGGTGTGCAGGTCGATCTCGAGGGCCTGGAGGGTGTTGATCAGGGCGATCCCGTCGGCGCCCTCGCCCTCGCACACCCGCGCCATCTCGGCGATGTCGGTGACGTTGGGCGAGAGCTTCACGACGAGCGGCGCGTCGGCGGCGCGCCGGGTCGCGCGCACCAGCTCGGCCAACAGCGAGGGACGCTGGCCGAACTCGATCCCGCCGCTCTTCACGTGGGGGCACGAGGCGTTGACCTCGAGCCCCGCCACCTGGGGCACCCCGGAGAGCCGTTTACACACTTCGGCGTAGCGGTCGATCTCGGTCTCGAAGACGCTCGCGATCACCGGCAGGGTCGGCGGGAGCAGCGGGAGCTTCTCCGTCACGAAGGCGTCGACCCCGACGTTCTCGAGCCCGATGGCGTTCAGCATGCCCGCCGGGGCCTCGGCGATCCGCGCCGGCGGGTTCCCCTGGCGGGGCTCGAGGGTCAGGCTCTTGGCGACGATCCCCCCGATGCGGTCGAAGTCGAGGAAGGGGGCGAACTCGGAGCCGTAGCCCGAGGTGCCCGACGCCGTGAGGATCGGGTTGCGCAGGTCGATTCCCGCGAAGCGGACGGCGGTGTCGCCACTCACGGGAGTCCCGCCCACGACACCGCGTCCGCGCCGAAGACGGGTCCGTCGCGGCACACCAGGGCGAAGCCACCCTCGGCCCGGGGGACCGCACAACCCAGACACACGCCGTAGCCGCAGGCCATGTGGTTCTCGAGGGACACGCGACAGGGGCGACCCGCCGCCCCCGCGAGCTCCGCGGCCCGGGCCATCATCGGGGTGGGACCGCAGGCGTAGACGGTGGCGGGGCCGGGCTCAGCCAGCGCGGCCTCGAGGAGCTCGGTGACGCGCCCGCGGTGGCCTCGGCTCCCGTCCTCGGTCGCCACCTCGAGGGCGACGCCGGGAATCGCCGCGAAGTCGGCCTCGGCCATCAGGTCGTCGGCGCTGCGCGCACCGAGGAGCACCCGCACCGGACCACGGGTGGTACAGGCTTCGGCCAGCTCGTAGAGCGAGGCGATCCCGGTGCCGCCGCCGACCAGGAGGGCGCGCTCGCCGGGGGGCGGCAGCTCGAAGGGCACGCCCAGCGGCCCCACCCAGTCGAGGGCGTCACCGCGCCGAGCGGAGGAGAGGAGCGCCGTGCCGCGGCCCGTCACCTTGTACAGCACCTCGACGGC
>JANQRO010000168.1 GCA_028284525.1 Myxococcota bacterium
CGCGAGGACGCGGGCGGCGCGCAGCTCGCGGCGCAGGTCGTCGGTGCCGCTGCGATCGACGCGGTCGCCGTCCACGATCACCCCGTAGTCCTCCCGCGCCCCCGCCCCGCTCACGTAGCCGTTCGCGATGTCGGCGAGTACGCGTTCGGGCTCGCGCTCGAGGGGGTCGCCGTAGCCGCCGCCGCCGGCCACGAGGTAGAGGATCACGTCGTCGGGCTGGAGCCGCACGCCGCCGGCCTTGAGCGGGAGCGCCGAGCTCTCGAGCGGCTCGCCGTCGCGCACCACACCGATCCAGTTGAGGGCCCCGGCCCAGCTCCCGCAGAGACCCGGCCGTGGCAGGATGCCGTCGGTGCCGAGCACCGCGAAGGTGGCGTCCTGGGTCACCTTCCACGCCCGTCGGATGCCCACCCCGCCGCGGCGGTACCCGGGGCCGCCGCTGTCGAGGTAGAGGTGGTTCGTGACGGCTTCCACCGGGTTCATGCTCTCGAGCCGCTCGAGGGGCCAGATCACCGGGATGTCGCCGATGTGCCACTGGTAGCAGTTGACACTGCCGTCGTTCTCGCGGGTCGCGCCCCAGCCGCCGCAGGGGAATTCGTAGACGATCCAGTATTCGTCCTGGCGGTACTTCCCGCCGATGCCGCCGATGTTGGTCTGGTTGGCACTCGAGGTGGTGAGCCCGGAGGCCTCGTCGGGCATCACCTGGGAGAGACAACCCTGCACACAGCCGTGGACCGGGCCGAACATCACCGTGGCGAAGCCGTTGATCGGTACCGGGAACTGGGAGTGGACCACCGAGCGCTCGGGCGCCGAGATCGAGAAGGCGCGCGCGGCGCCGAAGTTCGAGACGTGGCCCGGCGCCAGATAGGTATCGACGACGTCGAACACCGCCGCCCAGGTGTTGGTCAGGGTGCAATTGGCGACCCCGTCGATCTGGGGAGAGGTCCCCGCGAAATCGAAGTGCAGACGGTCACCCTTCACCGTCATCTTGCAGCGCACGGCGACCGGGTCGGGCCAGTTCACGCCGCCGTTCTCGAGGTAGTCCTCGTAGTCGTACTCCCCGTCGGCCAACGCGGCGATCGAGGCCCGCGCTTGCTCCTCGGCCTGTCCGAGGAGTGCCTCGACACACGCGTCCACCGTGGACGCCCCGTAGCGCTCGTAGAGCGTGTCGATCCGTCGTTGGGCCAGGATCGTCGTGTTCGACTGGGCGAGGAAGACGCCCCGCGCCTCGAAGGGCTGGCGCAGGTTCGCCAGCAGGATGCGCAGGAACTCCTCGTTGATCTCGTCGCCCCGACGCACCCGCACCGCCGGGACCCGGATGCCCTCGTGGAAGATCTCGGTGCACTCGCCGCTCGCGCTCCCCGGCACCGTGCCGCCGATGTCGCCGTAGTGGGCGCCGGCCGAGACCCACATGCGAAGCTCGCCCTCGGCAAAGAGCGGGGCGATCAAGGTGGTGTCGTTCAGGTGCGCACCGGCCTGCCACGGGTCGTTCAGCCAGAACTGGTCGCCCGGATGGATGTCGTCCCCGTAGGCCGTCTTCACCGCCGTTACGGCGTCCTTGCAGGCGAACATGTGGAAGGGGACATCGACGTTGATCGCCACGATCTCGCCGACCGGGTTGGTGATCCCGCAGAAGAAGTCGTGGGTCTCGGTGAGGATCGGCGAGTACGCCATGCGCAGCACGGTGGAGCGCATCTCCCGGACGATGTACTCGAGGTCGGCGCCCACCACCTCGATGGTGATCGGGCTCGGCGTCGCGGTGTCGGGTCTCGGCTCGGTCACGGCCACCTCGGGGTCTCCTTGCGCTGTCGCGGTGTCTCGCGCGACGCGGTGTCGGGTCGGCGTCCACGGCGCTCCGCCACCAGGCTGGCCACCGGGTCGACCACCGCGCGCCACCCGGGCGCGAGGGTCACGGTGGAGTCGTACTCCTCGACGATCGCGGGTCCGTCGATCTCGTAGCCGACGGGCAGGCTGTCGCGGGCGTACACCGGGCACTCGACGAAGGCCCCGTCGAAGTAGACCCGGCGCCGACCCGGGGCGGGCCCGTCGCCGGTGGCGTCTTTGCGGGTGGACGCGCGCTCGAGGTCGGGTTTGCGCGAGCGCCCGAAGCCGACGACGCGGAGGTTCACGAGCTCCGCCAGCTCCGGCTCGCGTCGGAAGCCGTAGCGCCCTTCGTAGTGTGCGCCGAAGGTCGCGGCCAGGGCGTCGAAGTCGGTGCGGGGCGACGCCATCACCACCTCTTCTTCGTGGATCTGGCCGGCGTAGCGCATGCCGAAGCGGTACTCGATCTCGATGGCCGTTTCGTCGAGGCCCTCGGCCTTGAGCGCGTCGCGGGCGGTCGCGCCGAGCTGTCCCAGGTGCTGCGCCACCTCGTCGAAGTCCACCGCGGGGAGGGGGCGCAGGTAGGGCTGGACGAGGTCGCGGCGGCGGTCGGCGGCGAGAAGTCCCAGCGCCGAGAAGATTCCCGCGTTGCACGGGATCACCACCTTGGCCATCTCGAGCCGCTCGGCCAGGGCGGTCGCGTGGAGGCCGCCGGCCCCGCCAAAGGCCACGAGCGCCAGGTCGGCGGGGTCGTTGCCACGCTCGATCGAGACCTCGCGGATCGCGCCGTACATATTGGTGTCGGCGAGCTCGAGCACGCCGGCCGAGAGCTCGTAGATGTCGCGTATCCCCACTTCCCGGGCGAGTCGCTTTGCCGCCGCTTCCGCGCGCGAGCGGTCGAGGACGACCTCTCCGCCGAGGAGCGCGCGCTCGCCGATCCGGCCGAGCAGGAGATGGGCGTCGGTGACCGTGAAGGCGTCACCGCCGCGCCCGTAACAGGCCGGTCCGGGCTCGGCGCCGGCGCTCTCGGGCCCCACGCGGATCACGCCGCCATCGCCCACCAGGGCGATGCTGCCACCGCCCGCGCCGATCGAGCGCACGTCGAGGTGGGGGAGGGCGATGGGGAACGCGACGAGGACCTTGCTCGCGACGACCTGGGGTCGGTAGTCCTCGACGAAGCCGACGTCGGTGCTGGTGCCGCCCATGTCGAAGGTGATGAAGTCCGGCTGGCCGGCG
>JANQRO010000169.1 GCA_028284525.1 Myxococcota bacterium
AGGCGGAGCGACGCGGCGTAGCCAAAGCTACGCCAAGGAGTTCCAACGACGTCCACACAAGATGCACACCTCCTCGAATACCATCGGGACTTCTCAAACGGGACACTAGGCCGACTCCGAAGAGTCGAAGCCGCCATGGGAGAGGGCGGCGCGCCAGTCGGCCAGGGTATCGATGTCGCGGAGGACTGCATCGTCGGGCATCGGCACCTCGACCACTCGAACGTCGTCGCGCGCGAAGAGCTGGGCCGCCCCACGGTCGCCCTCCAGCCCCGTGAGGTCGGCGAAGCGGCGCGCCGACCAGACGACCGGGTTCCCGCGCCGCCCCCCGGACACCGGCACCCAGGCGTCGACCTTGGGCTCGGCGGGTCGCCCGACTTCAGCGACGTGCCCCGCTTCGTCGGCCCACCAGGCGGCGGCGAGATGCCGGAGGTGGCGCGCTTCGATCCACGGCATGTCGGCCAAGACGACGGCGACGGCGTCGGTACGGGTGTGGAGCGCACGGAGGCCACACCGCAGCGAGCTGGCCAGGCCACGTCCCGGATCGGGGTTGTCGACGTATTCCACGGCGCGGTCGTCGAGTTCCGACCGCACACCACCGCCCCGGGGGCCTGTCACCACGACGACCGGGTGCAGCCCGGCCTCGGTGGCGGCACGCACCGCGCGCACGACCAGCGCCTCGCCGCCGACCCGCAGCCGAAGCTTGTCGATCGATCCGGCTCGCGCCGAGCGCCCCGCCGCGAGAACGATTGCGCCGATGCGCTCTCCAGGAGCAGCACGATCCGCGATGCCCCGGCCGATCTCACCTCCGGGGCGGGCGCCGGCGGCACGGTCCTCACTCATGCGGCACGGTCCTCACTCATGCGGCGTGCTTCCCCCTCACGCGCCCCGCCCACGCGCCGCGCTGCCACCCCGCAGCACAGCCACGATTTCGGCGAGGATCGAAACGGCGATCTCGGCCGGCGAGCGCCCACCGAGGTCAAGCCCGACGGGGCCGTGCACCCGATCGACGTCCGAGGCCGCGACCCCCGCCTCCAGGAGCCGCGCCTGACGCTTTGCGTGCGACCGGCGACTGCCGAGCGCCCCCACGTAGAACGCAGGTGAGTCGAGCGCGGCTCGGAGGCCGGGGTCGTCGAGCTTCGGGTCGTGGGTGAGCGCCACCACGGCCGAGCGGGCATCGAGGCCGAGCCGCTCCAGCCCCTCGGCCGGCCACTGGCGCACCAGCTCGACGTCGGGAAAGCGAGCCACCGAGGCGAAGTCGTCTCGCGGATCGACCACGATCGGTGTGAATCCGACCACACGGCACAGACGCGATAGCGCCTGGGCGATGTGAACGGCCCCGAGGATCACGACGCGGACCGGCGCGAAATACGGCCGCACGAACACGGGCTCCCCGTCGTGCTCGGCCACGATCGCGAGATCGGCGCCCACCGCGCGGGCGACCTCGGCATCGACGCCCTCCCGATCCGACGCCGAGGTCGCGCCCCCGCTCCTCAGATCGAAGGCGATGCAGGCCGAGTCCCCTCCCGCTTCGGCATCGAGCGCCGCCCGGAGCAGCGCCGGTGAGATCGCCGCGTCGCCTTCGCCGATCGGCGACAGAAGCACCCGGATGCTCCCCCCACACGCCAGCCCCACCGCCCACGCGTCTTCGTCGGCTACGCCGAAGTGGAGGTCGACCTCGGCCTCTCCATCGAGCAACCGCCGCGCCGCATCGACCACGGCCACCTCGACGCAACCGCCCGACACCGAACCGCGGAAGGACCCGTCGTCGCGAACGGCCATGTGATGCCCGGGCCGGCGGGGTGCGGAGCCCCACGTTTCGACCACGGTGGCGAGCACGACGCGGCGCCCCTCGTCGACGCTGGAGAGGGCGAAGGCGATCGGATCCTGGGCAGTCGTAGTCATGCCCCATCGTGTCGGATCGGCGTCGACCTCTCCAGCGTCGACGAGGGGCGCCGCGTCGTGCTCGCCACCCTGGTCGAAACGTGGGGCTCCGCACCC